>JAGLRO010000080.1 GCA_023136245.1 Candidatus Heimdallarchaeota archaeon | reverse complement strand
AAATTGATGGATTTTGCAGTATACTTTTTTGGTCCAAGAACAACGAAATTTCCAACCACAATTAGAGCTACTTTCTTCAATTTAATCACTGAAAATCCTGATGAGAGTTTTCTGCAACCTTATGTTCCTAAAGATAATGAATTTGTAGAAAAACATTTTGTGGATCCATCAGTTGTGAGAACAACAGTTAAAGGTTTTAAACGTCTGCTTGAAGTTGCCAAAATAGAAGAACTACCTTTTATCTCAAAATTAAGTCCTATTAATAATATGGAACTGGAACAGCTTCTAAAAATTTCTTCTGGATATTGGTTTTTTGATGTTTTTTCCGAAGCAAAAAGGAGACTGAAAAAACTCTTTTCTTCAAAATGTCCTTTTTGTTCAAATAAGAATATAAGTCATCAGATTCCTGAACAGATGTTCCTTCATCTAGGATTGGATATGAAAATATCCAAAGATAATTCTTACATCGCATATTGTGACAATAAAAGAAGTGGATGTGGATGGGGATTTGTTCTTATAAAAGATGTATTTCAAGGTGGAATTCACGGATTTTTCACTGGTAGTGATCAACAATATGCTCATGAAGTTAAAAGTACTAAATTTAAAATCCAAGAAATTGGATTAGAGGTTCATTCTTTTCATCATAGAAGACAATAACCTATTCAGGAGTAAACTTGAACCCATACCTAATTAATCCTTCTTCTCCATTTCGAGCAAGAACTCTGAATACCATTCTTACCCTCATTTCGTCTTGAAGATCTTCGAATTTACAATCAACTATTTGTCCTGTGACCTTAATTCCATCATCTAATTCAATAATCCCAACAAAAAACGGTGCATATGAATTCATTTCCTTTGAAGTTGATGTAACTTTTGTAAAATTAAGCAGTTTTCCTGAAGTTGCTAACCTATATTCAGTAATGTTAGAACTACTGCATTTTGTACAGAAACTAGTTTTAGGGAAACTCTTGCTTTTACAGTCTTGACACTGAATTCCAATTGCTAAATACCGTTCTCTTTTTTCACGCCAGATTTTTGGTGGTTCCATTATCTTTTCACCTCGCTCTCCCCAAAAATATTAACATAAACCATAGCACCTGTTCCAAAAACATTTTGCGTTAAGCCATAATTCTTGTTGTCGACTTGACGTTCTTTTGCTCTTCCAGATAATTGTTCTACAATCTCAACAATTTGTGCTATTCCTGTGGCACCAAATGGATCTCCTCTTGCTTTCAGTCCTCCACCAGGATTAATTGTTATGTTTGAGTTGATTTCTGTTTCTCCATTTTCTGTTGCTTTACCGCCTTCTCCTTTTGCAAAGAAACCTATATCCTCTATTGCTAGAATTTCTCCAATTGGAAAAGAATCGTGAACTTCTGCTACATTGATGTCAGAGTGTGTTAAATCAGCCATTTTGAAAGCATTTTTTGAAGCATATTCCGTAGCCAATAATTTTGTGAGACTTGTTCTATGATGTAAAGCCAAGTTGTCCGTAGCTTGTCCAGCTCCCAAAACCGGAATTGTTGTCTCAAGGTTTGTATGTTTTTCAATGAAATCAGATGAAGCTAAAATAACTGAAGAACTTCCATCACAAAATGTTGCTGGATCGAATCTTCCTATTGGATCAGATATTCTCTTAGCATTCAAGAATCGATTAATGGATATCTCTCTTCTGAATTGTGCATTGGGATTATGAACACCATTCTTGTGATTCTTTACTGGAACAGAAGCTAGCTGCTCGAGCGTTGTTTTAAATTCCTTCATGTGTGCTTTAGTTAGAATTGCATAAAGACTTGTGAGAGTTGCTCCCATCTCAAATTCCCAATGAGAATCTATTGTTGCTCCAAGAATTCTTTCTATACTTTCATTTCTGACATAATCACTCAGTTTCTCTGTTCCTACAACAGCAACACAATCATATAAGCCACTTAATAAACTAAGATATGCTTGATGAAAAGCTGCTGCTCCACTTGCTGTTCCAGCTTCAATTCTAGAAACTGGAATGGACATATTGCATTCATTAATACAATTCACACCAATTGAAGACTGTGAATTAGAACTAGATACAAATGATCCGAAGAATGCTGCTTGAATTTCATTCTTCTCAATAACTGAATTATTGATTGAATCCATAAGAGCTTTGGAAGCAAGAGAACTAGAGTTTTCTTCATAAAATTCTCCGAATTTAGTCATCCCATATCCTATAATATTCACTCTGTGATTACTCATTTTTCTTACCTCAACAATCCTTTATATCTAGCATAAAGACCGTAATCAATGAATTCACTGTTCTGAATATAGTGGTCAACATTGTACGGGTATGTTTTAACTTCTTCAATTTCATCAGTTACTTCAAATGAAAATGCATCACTTCCTGCTCCACTTCCATAGGAAGTCATAAAGATTTTATCCCCAGCATTAGCATGATTCAGAATTTGTGCTAAACCTAGCATTGAAGAGGCAGAATAAGCATTTCCAATATCTTTACAGATTAAACTTACCTCAACTTGCTCACTCGAAAAACCCAGCATTTTCGCAACTGTCAACGGAAACTTTGTGTTTGGTTGATGAAAAGTTGCAAAATCATAATCTGAGGGTTTAGTTCCTAATTCTTCCAAAAGACCTTTTGATGCATCTACAGTGTGTTGAAAATAAGCAGGCTTCCCAGTAAATCTAACTCCATGGGAGGGGAAAATAGCTCCTTCTCTCCTCCAGAAATCTGGCATATCAGATGTAACTGAATATGTACCTTCAATTTCAGCAACAACTCGTTCAGTGCCTATTAGAAATGCTGAACTTCCAGCTCCTGCTGTGTATTCTAAAGGATCTCTAGGGCGACCTTGACTATCATCAGCACCTATTGCTAAACCATATGAAATCATATTTGACTTTACCAAACCTAGGCACATCTGCATCCCTGCAGTTCCTGCTTTACACGCGAATTCAAGGTCAGCAGCTGTTAACTCCTTTTCAGCATCGATTGCTGCTGCTACTATTGTAGCGGTTGGTTTAACGGCATAAGGGTGAGATTCACTCCCTACATAAATTGCTCCAATTTTCTGAGGATCTCCTTTCCATCTATTGATAGCATTTCTTGCTGATTCGACCGCCATCGTAGCAACATCTTCATCAGGTCCAAGGACTGATTTACTAGCTACCTGTAATTGGGATCTTAATTCATTTGGATCTTCATCCCATATTTTTGCAATTTCTTCAATTCTAATCCTATAGCGTGGAATATATGAACCATAGGATACTATTCCAGCTTTATTCATTTCACAATACCTTATGGATTTGATATCTAATAGATATAATAGTTCTAATATCTAAACGTTGAGCTTTGTTTCTACAACAAGTAGCCTAAACTTATAATTAAAACTTGCTACTCGATTTTATCTGTTAGAAAAAAAAGCTTTAGGAGTTGTTTTCTTTTTTGTCTGAAACTTTTGATATAACTACTCTAGCAGGCTTAAGAACGATATTTCCAAGAAGAAAACCTTTCGATATAACCTCTACTATTTGGTTTTTGGAAGCTTCCTCTTTTTCAACAACATAAACTGCTTCATGAAATTGAGGATTAAAAATCTCATCTATAGGATTGATTACTTTTACATCTAATGATTCTAATGATGTTGTTAGATTAGCATAAATCAAATCTACAGCTTCCTTTACTGATTTAGTTTCAGGATGGTTATTGAACATTTCAGCAGTTCTTTCAATGTCTTCATATGTTTTAAGGAATTTTTGGAGTATCTTTTGTTTGTTTTGAAAGTTAGACCATTCTTGATCTTTATAGACCCTTTTCTTGTAATTCTCGAAATTTGCCTGAACTGTCTGTGCAGTATTAAGATATTCCTCTTTTTGTTTCTTTTCTGCGATAAAACCTTGAACAAGATCAGTAAATTTGTCTAGCAATTTGTTTATCTTATTTTTCTCAACAAGATTCCGAATTTCATCTTTTAGTTTTTCCATTTCCGCAATCTCAAGATTAACTTCAAGGCTTTTAGTTTCACTTGATTCTATAGCTTCATCTTCTTCATCAAAGTCTTCAACATCAACTTCTATGATTTCATCATGTTCTTCGCTAGGCTTTTCACTGTGTAAGTTCATTAGAAGCCCTCACCTTCAAACTTCGATTTGGCAGTGCATTTACTGACATTTAAAATCTTCCATTAAGCCAATTTTATTGGAATTATATCTAGACGAAAAATAGCAAAAGGAAAATCTTTATTTAGAAATTTCGAATTTTGCAACGAGAAATATAGAACTCTTATATGCCCATCCTTAAGTTAAAATAGCTTATCGAGATTTATTAGAGGATTAGAAATGAATGAGAAAGTAAACACTTCAAGAGAAGATAACAAAGAACTAATCAAATTGTTAATCAAGAAATTACATGACGGAGAAGATCCCTCAAAAATCAAACAAGAGTTTAAAGAAATTATTAAGAAACTTACACCTCTTGAGATTTCAGAGGCAGAAGAAATGCTCATAAAGGAAGGCATGCCCGCAGAAGAGATACATCATATGTGCGATGTTCACTTAGCAGTTTTGCAAGAATCACTTCAAGAAGAAACAGATTTAGCTCCTGAAGGACATCCAGTTCACATACTAATGCAGGAACATGCGGTTTTATTAGAATTCGCAAATAATCTCAGAGATCTGTATAAAATAATTAAAGAAAAGAATAATTATGCGGAAATTGAAAAAGAAATGGAAGAAATAGTTGGCATAGTTAATCACTTCAAAGCTTCGATAAGTCACTATCAAAGAGAAGAAAATACTTTATTTCCTTATCTAGAAAAACATGGAGTAACTCAACCACCAAAAATAATGTGGATGGATCATGATCAAATTAGAGAAATTGAAAAGAATCTTTATCAAGTAATTGAAAATCATAAAGAATTTGAATTCAATGATTTTGTTAGAAAATTTCATACTTCTGCTCATGCTTTAGCAGAACTCTTGGCTAGTCACTTTTCAAAAGAGAACAGAGTACTCTTCCCAACTGCACTACAGGTATGTTCAGAAGATGAGTGGATTGATATGAGAACACAATTTGATGAAATCGGTTATTGCTGTTTTACACCAGAAGTAGCTGAATTTAAAAGTGAAATTGTTCTAACAGAGACAAAATCCTTGGAAGATAATGTGATTGATATTGGAACTGGTAAACTAACTTTAGATGAACTGAAAATGATTTTCAAAACACTTCCGATAGATCTCACTTTTGTTGGGAAGGACGAAAAAGTAGTGTTTTACAGCGAGGGTCCTGATCGAATTTTTGTTAGAACCCCAAGCGTGATTGGTAGAAATGTAGAAAACTGTCATCCTCAAAAAAGTGTCCATAAAGTGATAGAGATAGTTGAAGGTTTTAAAAATGGAACGCTTGATAAAGCTGAATTCTGGCTTGAACTCGGAGAAAAATTCGTTTATATTAGATATTTTCCAGTTAAGAATAGAGAAGGAGAATTTCAAGGAGTTTTAGAAGTAACCCAAGATATTTCTGACATACGAAAAATTGAAGGAGAAAAGAGACTCCTTTAATTCAATCTCTTCTTTTTTCTTTCCAATTATCAATTATCTTCTTACCACTGGTTTTTTAAATGTTAAAGATATTGTATTTCTGGTCAGAGCTTATCATAGACCTCTCTGAGCAATGCTATGGCTAGCTGTGAAGAGGGTGTGCTCTCTGACCATAGATTTAGGTGAATTATTGTGAAAATTATCGTGCTCTCTGGATTGCCTTTAAGTGGTAAAACAACTTATGCAAAAAAAATAGGTCCTGATTATAACATGCCTCTCTATGAGACAGGTACTGAAGTACTGGAAGAAGTTACAGGAAGAGGGTTAGACTTTACTCCTGATAATATTAAAATGGTTACAGATGAATGCAAAAAAATCTCTGACAGTTATTTTACTGAACGTCTCATGAAAAAAGTAGATACTTTACCAGCTGATATTCTTGGAGTTTTTATTTCCGGTATAAGAGCTGTTTCTGAAATAGAAATTTTGAAAAAACACTATGGTAATGATAATGTATTTGTTATTGCATTTCATACTTCAATGAAAAGTAGATTCAACAGGTTGAACAATCCTGATCGCGTTGAAGATACTAAAGGAGCTAAAGCAGAAGAAGATAAGCTTCTTAGAAATTTCGACAATTTCCTTGCTCGGAATAAGAAAGAACTTGGGTATGGTGTTGGTGATGTTATAGCACTAGCTGATTATATGATGAGTACAGAGAATGAAATTTGGCCTTATGTTACTGTCGAAAAAAATGCTATAGATTTCGAAATCATCATCAAAGAGATATTGAAATAAAATTGAGATGAAATATCTTTTTCTCCAAAATTTTCTTTTTCTTTCTTTGTTATAGCTTATGGGAATAAATAACTTTATTTGTTAGAATTGCATTTGAAATTTAAGGTGAAATTTGGTGGTTCATAATCCATATGATACAGAAGATGCAAAGGATGATCCAAAAAAATCAAAACTTCAAGTTCAAGCCCAACAGCAATTCATAACTCAACTTCAACAACGAATTGCAAATCAATCAGCAAAGATAGAAGAATTACAATTACAGATTGATCAATCGCAACAAACCAGTGATAAGAAAGATCAGGAATTAGGTGAATACTCATCAAGAGTCGAAGAAGAAAGAGTGTGGTTTGAGAGAGATAAGAAAGCTAGAGATGAAAGAGAATACGAACTGCAAAATACTATCAAAGAAAAAGAAGAAGAGATTCTTAAATTGAAAGAAGCTTCATCGATAGCAAAAGTTCAAGCTCTTGAAACTCAACAACTACAATCACCTTTGGGTACTCCAATAGGAAGTCAGATTAATGTTCTTATTGAAACAATGATGGCATACTATCACAAACCCACTAATGATAATTTTCTAAAAACTCTTCAGCAAGTAATTGAGCTGAGTGGTTCAGATGGAACTATAGAACATAAAATACTGGGGTTTCTTTTAAAAGCAGATATGCCAAAAACTGAAGAAGAAATTATACAAAAATTACTCTTGGCTTCTCAAGATGTAACTAGAGCGATTTTTCGTTTATCACAAAATGAGAAAATAAAACAAGTTGGTAGAGGATATGCAGTTATTTCATCGGATTTTGCTGAGATGGCAGATATCTCCCAAAATTGGAAGAGTCTATCTCCTGGTAAGATTTTCGAAAACTTAATGTCTGTAATTTATGTTGAAGCTGATAGTCAACAATTGATTACAGCTTTTACTAATGCTCGAGATGCTTTAATGGAAATGGGTGTGCTTTCAACTTCTATTATTCATGAGATGAGTCAGGCTATAGAAAAACTGAAACGACATCCTACAGATAATAATGAGCTTGTAGAATTGATTAAGAAATGGAACACATAATTAAAGAATTATTTTCATACCAAATGGACCTCGGAAAATAAATTTCTCTTCCTTTTCTTCAACTTCCATAACCAGATCAACAGGATAACCATCAAAAGTCGATTCTTTTGGAATTGAAACCTTAACATTTCCTTCAAATATTTTTATTTGTCTTCCAGGACTATCATCATAAGATGAAAACGGTGTGTGCACTAATATTGCAATTCTAGGTGAAAAATAAGGGTTCTTTACCAAAATGAAATGAACCATTTCTCCGGATTTTACAGCAGTTCCACTATGATAAATATAGAACCAATCTTGGAGAAAAACAGAAAGTTCTTCAACTGGTTTATAATTTTCAGTTTCCAATCTAAGTAATTCAGTCATATTTGCATATGTGATATTAGGTAATTCATAAACACCTAATTCCTTTAAATCCTCAATACCTTGAAATATCTCTTCAGTACATCTTTCTTTTACAGCATAATGAAGAATAACAAATAATTCCAGAGTATCTTTAGCTGAAACATGATCCTTAAGATTTACAGCTAGATAATGTGATTGTAGAAGGATTAATAGAGCATGTTCAAACTGACGTTTTTGAAGTAGAATATATCCAATTTGAATTAACAACGAGATTTCATCTTTACCATCTAGAGAAGCTTTTTTGTCTATGAGTCCACTTTCCATAATTGTTGTGGCAAGTATGATTGCTCTAGTGAGACGTAAAAGATCTAGCCTTTGTTGTTTTTCGCACAAAAAGAGGAATTTTTCGGAATAATAACCCTTCAATCTTTCGTGATTGTTCGTTACAAGAAAATATATCATTCGCAAGAAATGTAGATCCATAAAGATATCTGATACAAGTTTCGGAAAGATTGTAGATACCTCTGTTAGAATATTAAGATGACCTTCTAGTTTCTCAAAATCTAATAATGTAAACTCAACTATACTTAACAAGAAAAGAATACGAGCCTTTAGACGTATCGCTAATTCTTCAATATAACTCTCTTTCTCCATCAGTGCTACTCGCAATTCTAATGACAGATCAGAAAGTGTTCTGTAGGCCTCTTCTAGTTCAAAACGAAGTCCTTCTAGATTGCCTTTCTCTAGTTGATCAAGATAATTTGGAAATTCAAATTCAATATCATTCATTAATTGAATTAGGTCATTCTCTTCATCTAAAATATGATATTTTAGGGAAGTACTTTTTGTTGAGATCTTTTCAGCTTTTGTAATATTTTGTAGGACATTGATAGCATGTTCTTGAATCTTTTTAATTCTTGTAACAGGATCAAACATTTGTCTTTTTTCAACTGAATGACGTATTTCATCTGAAAGAATCGTATCATAAATGCCTTCTAAAACATCTTTCTGAGAAGTATCATTGTTTATGCTTTTCAAAAGAACAATAAAAGATGAGCTGATGAGTACAGGTATTTCAAGCAGCTCACAAGTTTTTACAAGCTTCAGATCACTTGAAACAACTACACCACTAATCTGTTCTGCAACTACAATGTTTGATAGATCATTTAT
This sequence comes from Candidatus Heimdallarchaeota archaeon, assembly GCA_023136245.1. Taxonomy (GTDB): domain Archaea; phylum Asgardarchaeota; class Heimdallarchaeia; order Heimdallarchaeales; family Heimdallarchaeaceae; genus UBA460. The sequence goes on along the minus strand of JAGLRO010000080.1, from coordinate 11,624 downwards.
TTGAGGAGATGATTCAAAATTCTCTTCGATTTCATCTTTATATTCGCGCATTTCTTTGATAGGTACATTAATAATCTGCACTGGTTCTTTCAATCTTCTTCGAAGGTACCATCTCAGCTCTTGAAGTATATAATTGGATACATACAATTGAACACCCATTTTACTAACTATTTCCAAAAATGTGTTGAAATCTGCTGGATTTTTTTCAAAACCACTTATGAAAAAATTGGTGTCCAGCACGTACTTCTTTGTTTGGATGTTCTCAGTATCCACCGAGTTTCCTCTTCCTTTTTCGTTTTCTATAAATTGAATATGTTAAAATGCAATAAAAGATTATCTGACCCAATAGAAAAGAGTAGTTAGATTCCTCAACTTCCTGAAATGCAGGAATTGTTAGATTATTAGCTTCTGATTCAATGTAAAAATCGTAAACGTAGTCGCTAATTTCTACAATATATGAAGGATCATCGTAAACGTAATCATGGAAGGAATGAAAATCCTTTTGATAGAAAAGAGCAAATCCTTCTAGTCTTCCTAAATTCGAATAAGCAAGCCAACCACTAATGTTAATCTGAGACTCTTGTACAAAAATTCTTGGATCTACTAATTGTGTGTTATTTTCTTGAATATCATACGAAATTTCCCATATGACATGTTGAACTGAATCTATTATCTGGTGATCGACCTTCATGTTTGCACTTCTTATTGTATAGAGTGAGCTAGTTGTTCCTGTAAAGATAAATTGATATCCATTAATTGTGTCTTTCATTTGTTCCCAAAGGCTTTCAATTAGAGTTATTACTCCAATGTACCTATCCCATAAAGGAATCACAACCGGAGGAAATTGTTCAAGAACTGACTGGTGTAAAGGCGTCGTGGTTGAATTAACATTGTGTTGTTTGTCAAATATTAGCATGTCCCACTCAAATTCCAGTGCATTTCGTATTAATTGATACTTGACACCTATTGTTTGATTCATCAAATTGACTAAATTTGTTAGCTCACTTAATTGTGCATCAATCGCGCTTTGATACCTGTAAAGCACATAATCAGCTGAGCTATTTGTTATGAATAATTCCAGATTTGGACCAATCGCTGGTGATATGATTTCTTTGAAATCAACAAGTGATAGCACAAATACACTACTCCTACCTCCATAAGCAAATTGAAATGAGAAGGATTTTAGAAGGCCTGATGCTTTATCCCAGGAAGCTCTGAGTGAGATTGAAGTATCTAATTTCATATCTAATGATAACATAAATTCATCATAATCTTGATTAAAAATATTAATGGAAAATGATTGATTCAATAGAAGTGCGGTAAATTCTGCTTCATATCTATTATAATCATCACCTAATATAAACGGCAGAAAATTAAAATAATCAGCTTCCTTAACAAGTGCTGCAAAGTTAGGTCTAGTTATGTTAGAGAAAATTTTTGGTAGAAAAATTGAAGAGAATTCTGGAATTTCAGCTTGAATAATCTCTTCCTCAACTGGTTCATAATCAAACCAGAGAAAATCTGTGATGAAATCACTATTTGTGTCCATTTCGATTTGAAGAGGTTCAGTAGTAATAATGTAATTCTCAATGATAAAAAGATCTAATGTCATTGGAATAAATTCATCAGATTCTATCAGATAAATATCTTGAAAACTGTGTTTTCTGTTTTTCAGAACGACATGAAATTCACTTTTTGATAAGGAACCTTTTACGTCAAATCCCAAATCAGTAAACATATCATCAATGTTTTCTCCTTGGACTATCTCATATTTTATATCAAATCCTCTATTGTTAAAATCAATTGTCCTAAAATCAGTTGCTGCTTTTGAATGATTAGGAAGTAATGGAACAATCAGTATCAGACTGAATATCATAGTAAAAAGATAGTACTTATTTCTCACCTGTTTCACCATCCTTTTCCTTTTCTACATTTTTTGGTTTGAATACAACAGTCACAGCGGGGGGAACAATAAACAATCTAGATACAAATACATCAACCAGAATACCAATACCTAAACCAAGTCCTAATTGTTGCAACTGAATTGAGGAGGTAAATATAAGACTTAGATATGTTGCAGCCATAATTACTCCTGCAACAGAAATGTTATTCATTGTCTGTTCTACTGATTTTACAATAGCTTCTTTCTTATCTGCTATTTGCTCTTGAATGTTGATAAATATCCCAAGAAATAGTACATCAAAATCTAATCCAAGTGCTGTAAGGACAGCATAAAGCATCAATGGTACGACCCAATAAATTGACCCCCCGAAGAATATCAAACTAAGAATGCCAAAAATCCCTAAACTTATTCCTAGAGAAGCAAGAATTGTAACTAGAACTCTGATAGACATAAAGAAATTTCTTAAGAAAATGAATAATAGAACAATAATCGCTATTGAAGCGAAAACAAATATCAAATTGAAGTCCTTTTTCAAATCTTGTTTTGCATCATACACAATTGGCGCAAAACCTGTTACATATGCATTCCATGATGTTTTTTCTCTGATCTCTAATTCATCTCTAAGAGTATTCCGAATCGTTTCAATTTGGTTTTCTAAGTCACGATTACCTTCTAAGTATTGTGATCCACAAATGACTATACTCAAAGTACTTTCGGGAAGAACAAAATTCTTCATGAGAATGTAGATTTCCTCTTCAAGAAACAATGAACTGTTTTCTAAACTTTCATTATATGGATTCCCAAACGGATGACTTAGTCCTACAATTTGCGAAATATTAGATGCTTCTCGAACTTCTATCATTATTTCGAGTATCAGGTTAATGGATTCAAAGTTCAAACTCTGATTTTCTAAAATGAAAGAATCAGAAGTTGGAGTTTGAAACAAGATAACAATCTGACTGATATATTCAGATCCCATGTGTTCATTAATCGCATCGATACCTTGTCTTGAGTAATAGCTTTCAGGTGCTGAGGATATTTGTGCATAATCTATTGGAATAATGAAGAAAATACCTGTTCCAACAAGAGCAATAATGAAAGTAATAATAAGAACTTTTTTTGGACTATGAACAGCTTTTCTTACATATTTTATTAGCGAAAACTTGGGGATCTTGATCTTTTTAAAAAAAAGTTTCCATTTGGTTAAAAGTTTATCATCAATAAGGATTAGAATCGAAGGTATCAACGTAAGAGATACTATCATACTTGTAAGAAAACCAATAGCACCACCAATTCCCATACTAGTTGCCAATGGAAATCGACTGAAAATCAGTGCTCCAAAACCTATTGTTAATGATATTGAAGAGATAATTATACTTTTTGATGTTCTTTTTAAAGTGAGTTTAAGAGCGGACAATCGATTCTTTTCCACCTTAAGATTGATTAAATAATCACCCATCAGAAAGACACAATAATCTGTTGTAGATCCTAGTAAACTAACACTTAATATGATAAGACTAGTTGGATCTAAACCTACTCCACGAGATGTAAAGAAAACGAAAAGTAATCTTGAAAAACCAAAACCAATAGCTAAAACAAACATCTGAATTAAAGGTAATATTGGAGAACGATAAACAAGAAGCAAAATTATGATAATTGTTACAATTACAATAATGTCAGTTTTAGCTATTTGCTTTTTAAAATCTGAAGCCAATTCTACGGTATAAAGGTCGATTCCAGTCATATCTAAATCCAAATGAGAATATAAATTTCTAAGCTCAGGAAAGATTCGAATCAACTCCCAATAAGCTTCTTTTCCTTTATCTGTTCTATGATTCAGAGCCATGTTGAATGTTATGTAAGTAGTATTAGCATCACCGCTTTCTGTTTGATAGTTTGTGTATTGTTTCAGAAATGTTTCAATGATTTCCAATGAAATTGGAGGAATACTGACTTCTCCTCTCAGTAAAGGCAGCAAGTATTTGTTTTTTGTAATAACATATCCTTCTATATTACCATTTGAGAAAACTTCTTTTACAAAATCTATGTTAGATGTATCATTATTATTGAAAAGATACATTGTAATTTCAGAGAAAATGTAATCTTCATCCTGCCATCTAGTTCCATTAAAAGATGACGAGATTTGTTGGAGTAATTGTAATTCTCTGTAATCTAATGCATATTTACTAAATAAGGTCTCATTATCAGAAATTATACTTCTTGATAGAGTAAATACTTCTTCTGTTGTATTTGGTAAGCTCTGATTTGCTTGAAACTTGAAATTATCAGAAAATGAATTGTAAAATTCATCAGCTTGAGTCAGATATCGAGTTCCATTGTTTGTTTCAAGAACTGTTTCCACATAATTTAATGTAGTCTGTTTAGCTAAATCTGTTGATAAATCTATGTCACCTGTAAGATTGAATCTATCTGTCCATTCAGTACTGAAATATTCCAAACCTGCCCATATATATTGAATAGTAGCAATTGAGAGTTGAGTAGCAAACCACTGTAACGCTAAGATAGATCTTAGCATATTATCAGCATCATCATATAAAGATGAATACGGTTGTTTTGCTGAAAGAAACGGTCCGATATCAGGATTATGCGTAATATTGTTGATTAACAAAGTTAGTGTTTCTTTAATTTCCTGAGTTAAAATACTACCAGAGGGATTGTGAATAATGATTTGAAATGATCCATTAATTTCTCGGAAAGCAGACATTATATTATTTCCAATAGCAGAATCTGGAAGCCTTGATGGAAAAATGCTAGTTGCTTCATCATCCATATAATCTGTTACATTCAAGATTTTATTGAAATTTATAGATACAATGAGTAACCAAAATAAAAGTATGCTTATAGCAAGTATCTTTGGTTTCTTTAATATCCTGTCCCAAAATTTCACATCAATCAATAGATAATCTAACTTCATTCTTTATATCTTTATTTCTATTTATGGAACTAAACCATTATTCCAAGATCAAAAAATACCGAGTGATTTAAAAAGAGTAGAATTCTGAAAGCTTAGATAACTAGGAACAATCGATGTTCTGTGTGATGAAAATGGGGAACAGAAAAAAGGGAAGTTTAGCTGAGGAAAAACAGAAGAAAATCGTGGAAGATGAAAAGATACAATCATTAGCAGGATATACTGAAAAGCCAGTAATCATTCGCTCGATGGATTTAATGATAGAAAATTTGCAGACAAATGTTCAACATATGATTGAACATTATGAGTATGTCCAACAGGTAAGAGACAGATTGATGTTGGATATCCAAAAAAATAAAAGAATATACATCTTGGCTAGCGGAAGAAGTGCAATGATTGGACAAATGTTCCAAACTCGTTTAGAACATTTTGGTGTAGAATGTAGATTTATCACAAATACTCGATCAGTACCTCGACTAAGAGAAGGAGATACAATTATAGTAATCAGTGGGTCAGGAACAACTCCAATTGTTAAAGCAATGTTGGAAACTTATCTGATTTATAATCCATTTGCAATAGTGTTAACAAGCTACCCACATAGTGTGATTGGAAGATTAGGTGATGTTACAGTAAAACTGAAAGGAAGAACAAAATCAGACTTGGAAAGAAGAACCAAAGGTTTGGATAGCACACTAGCACCAGAAGGAACAGCTTTCGAACAAGTAGCATTAGCGTTTCTAGATGGAATAGTAGCTGAACTAGCAGTATCGTTGCATCGAGATGAGCAAAGTATGTTGGACCTGCATAATCAAGGATTATAACAACAAATTTCACGTGAATTTTTAATACTCTAAAATAGAAGATTAGGTCAAAATATATGAGATTATGGTAAAGTTTAATAGGTTTCTCTACATAGAAGACATATAATTTGAACATGAGAAAGATTTTATAAATAGAATCAAAGAATCATCTAGAACTAAAACAAAGTGGCGGCTAGGAAAACCATGTCGAAAAAACTTACAATCAAAGATATCTTCAAAGTGGATGGCTCAGGTATTCCATACTTAAAACTAGTAATCTACGGTCCTTCTCTTGCAGGAAAAACAAGCATGCTGACGGTGTATAATGTTTTAAGAAAAGTTGAAGATCCTCAAACAATTTATTCCTCGCTAAAAAAGATAGATGATCCTAGTGGAAGAACGATTTTTTATGACCAAAGCACATTTGAGCTGCCTAAAGGACAAGGAGTAAGCGTGCCAAGTCTACGCTACCAGGTGTGGACCGTAGCTGGTCAGAAGAGACATTATATACAAAGAAAGGTTGTACTAGAAGGTGCAGACGGATTGATTTTCATGTTCGATCCTAGCAAGAACATGTGGGATGATAATGTTGAAAGTATCACAGAACTTCTCGCTTTGAAAGGCGATATTATTGGAAAATCTCTTCCTTTTCTGATTGTTTTAAATAAAATTGATCTTCCTCCTGAAGAACGTACTCCAACTGATAAGTTTCTCGATCTCCTAATCGAAAAGAAATTAGCCAATAATAAAGGAGATGCTTACATGCGAGTTATCGAAACCTCTTGTCTTCAAGCACGAAATGAATTGATGACTTTACTCCGTAGTCCTGACATCAAAACCAAATTAGATGAGTATGGAAGACTGAAGAAAGGAGCTAGACCTCTTAGTGTTCAAAAAGTTTCTCAACCAATAGAACAGCTAACAAGAGAAATAATCATTCACAGAGTAAAAATAGCTAGAGGGGAATAATCTCTATTATTCTGAGGGAACGACTTGATTTTAGATACTGTAACAAGTTCTATTTTAGACCACCTTTTTAAGAATAAGAAAATTAATTATTCTCAATTTTCTGATGTAGAAAAACAAAAATGTCTGTCAATTTTGCTTCCTTTGGATATCACTATAGAAAATTTTTTCCAGAATTCAACTTTTTCAGAATCGGATAGGGGACAAATTTTGTTCAATCTCATGAAACAGGATGTAGATATTCTTGCACTAGGGGAGCATCTTGATTGGAAGAAATTTGAATTATTTATTTCAACTATTTTCAATCAAGTAAATTATACTGTTCTAACGAATTTCAGATTCAAAGATGAATTAACTAAATATGAGATTGATGTAATTGCCTTCAAATTACCCTATATTTTTGTGATTGACTGCAAATTTTATAGGATTATGACTTCTTCTTTGATAAAAGATGCAGTAGAAAAACAAAGAGAAAGAGTTGAAGCTCTAGTGGAAAGTTTCCCTATTCTTTCTGATGAGTTAACCAAGAAATTATTATTACCAATAAAACGGAAATTGTTTCTTTTCCCAATTTTAATCTCCTGGAGAGACCATAATATACAATTTTATCAGAATATCCCTATTGTTCCATACAATCAATTATCAGGCTTTTTACAGGAAATTGATGAAAACCGAGAAAATTTGTTCTACTTAAATATCAGACTCAACTAGTATTTTCAAGAATGTATAACAAAATGATTAGCAGTGACGAAATTCATTTATAGTTATACATGATAAATTCATCTATAAGAAATGATTTGGGCTGAAATAGATGGCTGTAGAATCTCAAAGTCCTTTTAATGTTGTACGTTCATTATTGAAAAAATTCTTAGGTGAAATGCGAGTTGTCAGAACAACTTCAGAGGAACAAGCTAAGGCACGTGCAGAAGAAATAAAAAGTGCATCTTTAGCACCAGGAAGGGCACAATACTCTGTTTCTGAAGTAGATGGAATTATTAGAACTTTCAAGGACAGCTATGTGAGTCTTCTTAGAGATATTCATCTAATGATAGTTACAGAAAGTACATCAAAAATTAGGCAAGGTATAGAACAGGGTTATATTAACGCTGAAATGATTACTCAAGAAATGTTGGATACTCTTGAAAAACTAAAAGCAGAAGCAGCTAAAATTCCTGAATTTCAACAAAAAATACAGGATGACGCATTAAAGATTGATGAATTAAATGATTCGTTTGGAAATCTTAAAGCTGAAAATATCTCTATCCAAAATGAATTAACAGATATTCAATCTGTTCTGAAAAGTAAAGAACAAGCGATTGGTGAGCTTTCTGAGAGAGCAACAACAGTGGGAGTAGATCACACAATTATCGAAGCAAGAGATCAAGTTATACAAGATAAAGATAAAGTGGTTCATCAACTAAGTCTTGAGAAGAACAATCTTCAATCAGAATTTAATCGATTGAAAATTGAGAGAGACGCAATGGCTAAGCATGTGGAAGAGATGGAAACGAGACTTAGAGCTGTATCTTCTGAAGCATTATCAAAAGAGGGTAAACTATTTGATGATATACAGAAGCAATTAGAAAATTCTCGTCAAACTATCTTCAATCTGAGAAATCAAGTTGCAGAACATGAAGACACCGTGAGAAATCAAAAAATTGACATTCAACAAAAATCTGAACAAAATGAAACTCTGAAAAGTCAAATTCAAGAGATTCAAGAAAGAGTAGAAGGAAAAGCAGAAGAATCTAGTCAGATTGAGGAATTAAAAAAGCAAATTCATCAAAGAGATACAGATATGGAGAGACTAGCTGAAACAATGGTAGAACTACAACAAAACATTAGCTCAAAAGAGCAAGAAACTCATACTCTCCAAACACATGTTGATGAAATGATGCTCCAAATTGCAGAAAAAGAGACAGAAATGGTAGAAGTACGAGAGCTAGAAGAAAAATCAACAATAGAAAAAGAGAAACTAGAAGAACAAATGTTGGATAAACAAGATGAAATTGAGGACCTTAAAGCAAGGCTAGATGAGTCAGCTGCTGAATTAGAAACAACTAAACAAACATTGGAAACAATGGAAAAACAAGGAACTATGACATCTGAGGAGAAATATCAATACGAACTTGATATCCAGAGACTGAGGAAGAAAATTGAGAGAACAAAGAAGACGTTGAAATCAGTAGAAGCTTTCTTGAATACAGATCCAAAATATAGGATTCTCTATCTGTTAAATGACTTCCAAAGACCTCTCGTAAAAGACGAAATCTCAAAGATGCTAAACATTCCAAAAGAAGTTGCTGCAAAATATATCTATGAGCTAGATTATTTCGGTTACATAAAGCAGAATATTGTATCAGGAAAAACCAATATTGAGTCAACAGCTCTATTAACTCCTCCATTGTCATATGAGGAAGAAGAAGCTGAAACAGAGGAATAGATCATTTCCTCTCTCATTTTAATTTAACTGGGATAACTTATGTCTGAGACAGAAGAAGTTGAAACAGCAGAAGAAAAAAGACTTTATGAAAGAATCACAGACAGGATTCTAAGTAGTTCATACATTAAAATACTCAGAGAGAGACTTTCAGGAGAAAGAAAAACTGCGATTATTGTAGATGGACCAAATTTTTTACGAAAAGTTAGAGACAGACAAATAAAATTAGAGGAGATAGACGAGGTAGCAAAGGATACAGGTCTTGCTATAGTGAAAAAAGTTATCTTAAATGAATTTGCTAGTGAGAAACTAATCCAAGCTATAACTAACAGTGGATATGAACCAATAGTTACATCATACGATATTCACATAACAATGTCGATAGAAATAATGAAAATACTTCAAAAGAATAAGAGCGTAGGACTGATTGTAATAGCTTCAAGAGATGCAAGGATAGTTCCTATTCTGCTAAAACTAAAAGAGAAAGGAATTGAAACAGCTATAGTAGGTTTTGAGCCTGGTTTGAGTGTTGCCGTGAAAAAGATGGCTGATCAAACCTTCTTACTGAACTGATATGTGCTGTAATCGTTTTCTTTGCAAACCTATTTATGGAAGAAAAAGAAAGTAAACATTATGATAAGTTGGCTACGTTTCAGAAGAAAAATCGAGAAACTATTCAAAAAAAAATCTAAGAAGAAAAGACCAGGAGAACTAGACGAAGAATTCAAAAAACGAATGAAAGACGCATATGATACAGGATTACAACAAGGACTAATTTGGAGAACTAAATGAAGAATTCAAAAAACGAATGAAAGACGCATATGATACAGCATTACAACAAGAAGCCAATATAGGAAAAGTTTACTAATTTTCAAAAAAGTTATTTCACGGAATTATAAGAGCTAAAGGAGATCAGAAATCCTTTCGAGTCTGAGATATCCCTCTCTTTGTTCAAATCTGGGAAGCAAATGAGAGTCAGCAAGAGTTTTAAGCTCTTCACGAAGTCTATAGAAAGCTCTTCGATTCACAGTCTTTTTGAGAATATATTGCTTCTCTTCAAGTTGTTTAAGATGATGAGCAGCAGAGGTTTTGGAGTTGATTTCAACAGAATTATTGACGATCTCTTCGTAAGTAGCACCAGTGTCATTGGCAATGGATTTCATAGCTATTAAGGATAAAACCTCGGTTTGAGTGTTATCTTTAAGAGTAATTAAATTGTAGAATTCACGAGAAAAATCTAATCGTAGGAAGGCAATAACATCTTTAACTAATTTCTTAGAAGCAGTATCATATCCGTTGTAAAAACATTCTTCACAGAGTTTAACACAAATCTTAATAGCATTGTCAAGATTGCCAAAAGAAAGTTGTGCAATTAAATTGATGATAGCTTTGGAAAAGGGATTCTGAATTAAACCATCTTTAGAGAGTTTCAAGGTCAGAATTTGAGCAAGTTCAGAAGAATTTAAAGAATCAATGTGAATGCTTTGGATGCTTCTATTGTAAATGTCATAATTAGAGAAAGCTAGTTCGTTCTTTAATCTAGTCCATCCGGAATAAGTAAAAATAAAGATAATGGGGATGTCAGGAAAATCACGTTCAAAAGCATCACGGAAAGTCTCAAAAAACCCAACTAGATAATCAGCATGATCAATAATAACTAAGGAAGAAGAATTTTCAATGAACTCGTATTTACCAATAAAATTACGGAAGTTTTGAATAGAGTTTGCAATGTAATATTGATAATTATCAAAAGTGACAAGTTCTTTTGCATCAGCATAGATAATGTTTGAATGTTTTTTCAAAAGATGTTGAGTAAACCTAAGCAAAGTGGTGATTCCAGAGTGTGATGAACAGTATAATACACCATCTAGAACATCGTCTGCAGGATCTCTAGGAAAATTATCTTTTCTTTCTATATTACTGGAGTAAACTTTGCCGATATAAGCTGAGATTTTTGTGATTCTCGAGCGAAGAAATTTCTCTTTTCTTAGTTCTGCAATAGGTGTTTTAGGAAAAGGATTACTCTCGAAACCAAACGCAACAAAAGGATCCTGAGGAATGTAAGAATCCTTTTTTCCTTTTTCAAAAGCATCAAGTGCTGCTTTTCCTATATCGTCCATTGCAATCACAAGAGAAATTATCTGGGAAATATCTACAGATAGACGGTAATGTTCGAATATTAAAAAGTTTCGAATTATTCGAATTATTCGAATTGTCGTTTTATTTTCGACAAAAACAATTTAAAAACATAAACATAAAGGCAAGAAATAAAATTATTGTTGATTTAGGAATAGAATACCAGACTTAATTTTAAAGGTTAAATGGTTGAAACGTCTTCTCTAATTCGGTCTGAATTTTAAGATTTCTTGTAAAAAGAAAAAGGCTTATAGGTGTATATATATGCTGAATTGTAATGACCAAAGCCAATTCCATTCCTAAGAACAGTAGACGTTACTTTGTGCAAAATCTCTTCGTTTTAACTCGGTCTTTTTTCAGATCCCTTTTTGGTCCACAAGATGATGATTCTCTAGAGATCAATACTGCACGAAAAGCCACTTTATTGGTGTTTTTACCATTACTGGT
>JAGLRO010000008.1 GCA_023136245.1 Candidatus Heimdallarchaeota archaeon | reverse complement strand
TTAGTTCAGAGCTATGAAGACAATGAAATAGAACAAATTGCGTATAAGAAACAACTTCGTTCTCTAATTCGAGGGATATTTAAATCTCGTATGCGATTAGAAAAAGTTGGATTTAATCTCGATGAATTTGTCAAGCGAGAAAAAATGGCCAAACAATATCCTAAAGGGCTTAAACAACTTCGAATGGTCGAAGGGGTTGAAACAGCTGATGCTATATCTATACCATTTGATACCTTGAAGAAAATGCCTGCAAAAACAGCTGATTTCGTTTCATCAGCTATCGAGCTGATTGATCTTACAAGACTCAAATCAGTTGCTAGAGCAGATTTGTTACTTGCCGATATAGATGAGATGATTCATATTTTGAAGACATTTCCCTCAATTCCAAAAGATCATTGGGTAATTAATGACCTAAACACATGGCGTGATATCATATCAAAATATAAACCTCAAGATGTCATTAAAGAAGAGGATTGTGAAAAATTGGAATTTCAAGCTGCACGTTGGCTTAATGACTTTAGAAGACTTTTGAAAGAGCTGTAATAATATTCTAATTAAGTTGCAGTTCCTTAGTTTTTATTTTTCATTTCCTCTTTGAAGTGTCTAAAGACTGGTGAATACAATGATTGAAAAAAATCCCCTAAACACACTATTCATTACCATTCGGAAAGAATTATTCGAATTAATCAATATGATAGAAGTCAGAATAGATGTTGGGTACATTCTTGAGGAAATCGAAGAAATTTCATTTGAAATCAGCAAATTGAGCAAAGAAGGGGAGAAGATTGTTAAAGAAATGAAGGAGATTTATAGTTCGCTTTATAAGAAATATGAAAACAAGCTAGCTGCTTTTCTTTCCTCACGAGAAGCAAATTACCTTGTAGATAAAATTGAGAGCTGGTTGCAAGTTCTCCCAAGCTTGATATAAGAAGAATAAATAATTGTAATAGAAAAGATAATTTGAATTTGAGAAGATATAAATAATTGCTAAACAATAACAAAGTTGGAGATTACAGTGGGCTTAAGAGATATTGAGAAAAAAATTAAAATTAAATCTGCTTTTCAAGTTAAAGATGCAGAAATGATGATAAAAGAACTAGAACAAATGGTTGATAATATAAGCCAAATAAAGAAACAATTGAAAAAATTCGAGAATAAATATGGGGATAGAATTACAGAAAATAAAGAATATTATGAAAAACTTGCTGTGTTGCGGGATGAACTAGGACTACCTTCTGAAATCGGTAGATTTGATTGGAAGGAAGCTCCATCACTCAAAGACAAATTAACAGGTAGAGGTTTTTATGATATTTTAGCAAATGAAATTTTGGAATTAGGACAAAATTTAACCCCAGATAACGGAGGGATTATGTCTGTTGGAGAATTATTTACACAATTAAATAAAACAAGACCTGGAAAAATGGTAACTATCGATGACATGTACAGATCTCTTGAGAAGCTAATCAATGCTCAACTCGTTCCTCCTTTCAAAGTATTAGATTCTGGTTCAAAAATTGTCGAATTTACGACAGTTGAATTTAGCCCTGATCATGATATTATTCTAAATTATGCTTCGAGAAACGGATTTGTAACTAAAGAAGACTTGTTGATGAGGACTGGGTGGGCAGAAGAAAGAATAGATAGATGTTTAATATTTTTTGATGAAAATGGTATTGCTAGAGTAGACAAAAGCTACTCTGAGGGCACTAAATACTGGTTCCCTGGTTTGATTGGGCTCTAGAATCTTTTTCTTTTCAAAAAATCAAAATACTTTATCTGCTTCAAACTGATATTATAAAGATGAAAAAAATCAGCATCACCCGATTTAGTATCAGTCACAAATTATAATTTACTATTCCTTTGAATAAGCTCACAACAATGAAATCTTATAATTGAAAACTGATTTTACATCAAAAAGAGTAGAAAAAAAGAGGGAAAAAAACTTGGAAACCAAAAGAGAAGAAGAT
>JAGLRO010000079.1 GCA_023136245.1 Candidatus Heimdallarchaeota archaeon | reverse complement strand
AAGATGTGGAGAAAGTACTTGATCAACAGGTCATTAGTCTTGATTTTCATGGAAAAGAATTATCCTATGTTACTAAAACTAAAAAAGCATTCAAAATAAAGGATAAACTTTCAATCGTAATTCATTCTGACAATATCTATGTATTCGACAAAAATAGAAGAAGAATAGTCTAGATTTTGATCTATCTAATGACTTCACGCTAGGACTATGGAAAGCCTATTTAATATATTGTTGAATCTTCTAGTTGAAGAGAACGAGCTCACTTTTTATGTGATTCAAATGCGTATTGAAGGAAGTGATTTAGTTCTCTAGTCGGGGTAATTACCATCAAAGTGAATCATATGATTAGTGAACATATTGGTAAATTATTTAATCAAATTCAAGTAGGAATTTCTATTATTCAAGATGATAATATTATATATGCTAATGATGAACTTTTATCCATACTTGGTTATTCACTGGAGGAAATAGAAAATAAATCATTTATCCACTTTTCTGCAAAAGATGAAGTAGATCGTTTAAATAGAATTAAAAATGAAGTGGAAAAGCTAGGAATTTCTCCAAAAACTATCGAATTCTGGATTGTTTCAAAAGATGGAAAGAGAAAATATATCCGTAATAGATACCACCCATTGAAGGATGAAGAAAACAAGTCATTGGTAGTCATACAAGATATTTCAGAAGATAAAAAGAAAGAAACAAAAGTTCTAGCTTCAGAATTCAAAAAATCAAGATTTCTAGACTACTTAACTGAACAGGTAATTTTCTATGATACTAATTTGCGAATAATATGGACGAATAAATCAGCTAGTGATTCTCTTGGAATGACATCTGATCAAACTATAGGTGAAATCTGTCATAAAGTTTGGTATCAAAAGGATACTCCATGTCCAGATTGTCCAGTAATCAAAGCCAGAGATACTGGTCAAGAACAAATGTCTGAAGTTACTACTCCAGATAACAGAATTTGGCATGTTAGAGGATACCCAGTATATAGTGATGATGATACACTTATCGGTGTAGCAGAACTAGCAAGCGAGTTCACTGAACAAAGAAAATCAGAAATAATGCTAGAGGAAAGCGAAGAAAAATATCGTCTTCTCTTTCATAATTCTAATGATATTGTTGCTGTTGTTGTTTTATTAGAAGAAGAAAAACAAGGAAAATTCCTTGAAGTAAATGATGTTGCATGCGAAAAGACAGGATATAGTCGAGAAGAAGCATTAGAAATGAAACCAACAGAAGTAATAGAAGGATTAACTGAAGAAATTCTTCAATCATATTATGGAGATATACGTAAAAAAGAATTTAGAACCTCTGAAAAATTCTTAGTAACTAAAACTGGAGAGCGTATTCCTGTTGAAATCAAAGCATCTTTCTTCAGATTACATAATCAACCTTGTGTTCTTGTAAGTGCTCGAGATATTGCTGAAAGAAAGACAGCTGAAAAGGAATTAAAAGAAAGCGAAGAAAAATATAGACATATCTTTCAAAACACAGTTGATGCGATTTTCATTCACAAAGTTCTAGAAGATGGAACATTTGGGAATTTTGTTGAGATGAATGATTTAGCTCTCCAGTGGACTGGTTATACAAGAGAGGAATTACTAAATTTTACCTCTACTGATATTAGTCAAAGAACAATACAGAGTGATAGTAGGGATCTTGCCCAAGAACTGATAAGCGATGGTAAGGCAACTTTTGAATCTTTGTTGAAAACCAAAGACGAGAAATATATTCCAGTAGAAATCAATTCACATCTGTTTGATCTCAGAGGTGAAAAAGTTGTATTATCCATTGCAAGAGATATAACAGAAAGAAAAATAGCTGAAGAAGAGCTCATTGAGAGTGAAGATAAATTCAGACAGATTTTCCATAATGCTAAGGATGCATTTTTCATTCATAAAATTACAAAAAGTGGTGAATTGGGTGAATTAATTGAAATCAATGAAACAGCTTGTCAATGGTTAGGTCATTCACGAGATCAGTTGCTAGATTTACTTCCTCCTCGTATGGATGAAACAGATAAAATAAAATATTCATTAGATATCAGTGATGATCTGATTACAGCTGATAAAACCACATTTGAAAGAATAATCGAGAATCCTGCTGGAGACCAAATACCTGTAGAATTCAGTTCTCATCTTATCACTTTAAAAGGAGAAGAAGTGCTTCTCTCAATAGCCAGAGATATTACAGAACGAAAGAAAGCAGAAATTGCGATTACTGAAAGTGAGGAGAAATATCGTACATTGATTGAAACTTCTCCAGATGCAATAATAATGATTAATCTTGATGGGAGATTATCCTTTGCAAACAATCAAGCAGCCATAATGTATGGTTATGATAGCGTTGATGACATGATTGGATTAACGATGATAGATTTTGTTACTCGAGAGGATTTAGAATATGTTGATGGAATCAGGAAAAAAGTTGTAAATGAAGATAGCATAATTAAAATAAGCGTAGCTTCCCTTAAGAGAGATGGATCAAGATTTCCAGTTCAAATTACATCATCTCTAATTCACGATAATGAAGAAAATCCAATTGCAATTATGGGAGTAATTGAAGATATTACTGAAAGAACAAAATCAGAAACGGCTTTAAAGGAAAGTGAGGAAAAATTCAGACAAGCATTTGATATGTCAAATGATGGAATAATTTTACATGATTTAAAAGGAAACATACTTGATGTTAATTTAAGAATAAAAGAACAAATAGGATATTCAAAGACAGAATTCTTATCACTAACAATACAACAACTTCATCCTGTTACTGAATTGGAAGCATCTAAAGAAGCATTCGATAAAGTGCAAAGGGATGGATCGGTTCAATTTGAAACACAATTCAGAAGAAAAGATGGAAGTCTCTTCCCTGCAGATGTCTCATCTAGTGTTTTTGATATTGGAGGAATCAGAGTAATTCAAGGTGTCGTCAGAGATATTACTGAAAGAAAGAAAGCAGAGGAAGAGTTGATTGAAAGAGAAGAAAAATTCAGACAACTATTTCATAATGTTAATGATGCTATCTTCCTAACAGAAATTAATGAAGAACTTGAAGTGACGGAAAATTTCATTGAAGTTAATGATGTGGCTTGCCAAATTCTTGGTTATTCAAAAGAAGAGCTTCTTGATAAGAAATCTGTTGATATAACAGCACTTGAAGAAAAAGAAGCTAATTCAGGAATTACTACAGATATTATTCGAACAGGATCAAAAACTTTTGAAACTATTTTAGTAACAAAAGATGGGATATTTATTCCTGTTGAAGTAAGTTCGCATGTTTTCACTCTAAAGGACAGAAGAGTAGTTTTGTCTGTATCAAGAGATATATCTGAAAGGAAAAAGGCAGAAAAAGAAATTCAAGAAAGTGAAGAACGATATAGAAAGGTAGTCGAAACATCTCCTGATGGGATTGTGGTTACAGATCTGGAAGGAAACATAATCGTAACTAATCAACAAGCAGCAGAGTTGTACGGATTAGATGAAGCAGAGAAAATGTTAGGAATAAATACATTTGAACTAATCGCTCCAGAACATAGAGAATTAGCAGCAGAAAATCTTCAAAAAACACTAACTGAAGGAAAATTAAGTTCAGTCGAATATACATTTCTTAGGAAAGATGGTGTTGCATATCCAGGAGAGCTAAGTGCTTCTTTAATAGTTGATAAAGATAACAATCCGTTTTCATTTGTAGGAGTAATAAGAGATATTACAGAGAGAAAGAAAGCTGAAGAAGAACTTCGTGAAAATGAAGAAAAATACAGGCTTCTTTTCCACAATGCTAATGATATTATTGCAGTAATTAGCGTTCCTAGAGATGGATCAATCGGTAAATTTCTAGATGTCAACGATCTATCTATTGAGAAATTAGGATATAGTAGACAAGAGTTTCTAGAAATGGACTTATCAGATCTAATTAAAGATCTTACTGCTGAAGAAGTGACCGAATATTTCCAAGAATTAATTGAAAAGAAATTCATCACTTTTGAAAGAGTTTTAGTCAAAAAAGATGGAGGTTATATTCCTGTTGAAATTAATGCAACACCTTTTACCCTTCATCAAGAATTAACAGTTCTAATTACGGCCAGAGATACAACTGTAAGACAAAGAGACGAAGAATTGAAGAAGCAAGCATATTCACAAATTGAGAAGAATATCGAAGATTTTGCAATTTTAGTTGATGGGATTAGGAACCCATTAATGAGTATTATTGGATACGCTGAGCTTGTAGAAACAACGCATTCAGGTACAATGATAGAAGAAGCAAAGAAGATTGAAGAGATTACAAAGAAAATATCAGATAGCTACCTAGAAACAGAGCAATTTAGAAAAATCTTGAGAGATCACCTTCTCACAGAAGAAGATGTCGCTACTGATTAAGCTATGTTTCAATTTTCCTCCACACATTTTATATATTGCTTTATAGAAAGATAGGAATATGAGTTTTGTAAAGAAGTTTAAATCAATTTTTCATCTCACAATTTGGGAGTTTGGGATAGCGATTATTGTTATAATTGTCTATTTCATATTGGATAGAGTAGTTTTTCATGGACATGCTCCTTTCTGGCTTATCATTTTTGGATTTATAGTTGGAACATGGTTAGCTTTTAGACCTTCTGAATGGGCAGTTGAAGGTTTAGATAGTGGATCAAAATATGTTGGTTTATCTGATTATGTTGCAGGAACACTATCAAGTCTCGCTTCCAATCTACCTGAAGCTGTTATTGCTATATTACTTATTACACAAGGAAAAAAATTAATTGCAGCTATAACAGTGTTATCAGCTGCAGGTTTCAATACTCTAATACTAGGAATAGCAATTCTCATATCGACTATAAAGAATAGAGGACAAGTTGATGTGCCTGATGACTTAAAGAAGAAGGAAGCTCCAATCATAAGATGGGCTATTGTAGCTTTGTCAATTACAGTAATACTTGGATTTATAGAATATTTCCAAGTGGATAATATTGAAGAAGCACTATTTGCAAAACCAGTAGCAGGTATGCTTTTTGCAAGCTATTTAGCTTATTTGGCATATATTCTTTTCACAAAAAATAACAACAAAAAAATGTCTAAAACACTTAATGATAACACAAAAGAAGAAAAAGAAATTGAAGGTGATCAAGAAAAGGTTGGTTTAGGGAAACAAACTGATCAGAGACTCTCTATACCAATAACAATTCTTCTGCTAATAATGGGATTTGTCGGAATCTATTTTGGTGGTGAGACTTTAACAGAAAGCGTCATCATGTTAATGGATAGGAACAGCTTCTTCATGACAATGCAAGGGAAAATTTCTGCAGCACTTATTCTAGGAGCTGCAGGAGCTGTACCAGAACACGGAATAGCAATTGTATCAGCAGCTAAAGACGAGATAGAAGTTGGAATAGGTAACGCAATGGGAGGAATTTTACAGTCCTCATTACTTATCTTTGGTTTGTTGGGAATAATTGTTGCAAGTCCTATACAGTTACATCCATTTATACTTCTACAGCTAGCTTCAATAGGAGGAACACTGTGGTTTGTAAAACGATGCTTACAAGATGGAAAATTCGATACGTTTGAAGGATTTATGATAATACTTCTCCAGATACTAGTCTTTGTTGTTCTATACGTTGAATTATCTTTCATATGAAGTACAAGAATAAAAGGAGGGGGAATTTTTATATCTAATTTTATAGGAGTTTCATATTATTCCTTCTGGGTTTTTATATTAATCAATTTGTTGTACAATATGGGTGTGCAAAAGATTCTTCCAAACGATAAGCAAAAAACGGAAGAAGTTGTATTATTACACAAAAACGGAGTGATAGTTGCTGTGAATGATTCTGTTTATCAAGTGAAAATTTTCAGAGATCCTGATAGAAAGATTTTCTCTACTTCAATAAATAATGCTTATCGTATCCTTCAGATAGATGGTTATGATTCTTCTGAAGATGAAGGATTCTACATTAGACTAAGCGGTATGTAGAAAAGTATTTTCCTTTAAAACTCTCTCTTATGCATAGAGTGAATTTATTCATCAAATACTTCTTCTATAACTCCAAGTGCCGAACTTAATTCTTTCTCAGTAACAATCAATGGAGGTGCTAAACGTATAGAATATTCATGTGTCTCTTTAGCTAATAATCCTACAGGTTTATGATCCATCATAGCTTCTGTATATGTCCTTGCTTTATCGTGCAGTTCTATAGCTGTTAATAATCCTCTACCTCTTACTTCTTTTATTTTATCTGGGTGTTTTTGCTGAATCTTCTTAAGACCTTCTATAAAATAATTCCCTAAATCAACAGATTTTTGTGAAAAATCTTCCTCAACTAATAAATCGCAAACTGCTTCTAAAACTGCCATTCCAAGACTATTACCACCCCATGTTGAACCATGAGATCCTGGAGTTATTACATCCATAACATCCCAGCTAGATAAAACACCAGAAACAGGGAATATTCCACCCCCAACAGCTTTTGCAACAAGTGTGATATTTGGTTTTACTTTCTCATGCTGGCACGCAAGAAGAGCTCCAGTTCTACATAATCCAGTTTGAATTTCATCTGCAATTGATAATATATTATTCTTCTGGCATATTTTGTTTACTTCCTTTAAGTATCCTTTAGGAGGTATTAAAACACCTGCTTCACTTTGGATAGGTTCAAAAAGAAAAGCTACAGTATTTTTTGTTATTGCCTTCTTAAGTGATTCAACATCACCATAAGGAATAATTTTGAAACCGGGAGTTTTAGGTCCAAATCCTTCATATGCATCTGGGTCTGTTGAAAAACCTACTATTGTTATTGTGCGACCGTGAAAATTGTTTTCACAAACTATGATTTCTGCTTTATCTTCAGGTACATTCTTCTTTTCATAACCCCATTTTCGAGCTATTTTTAATGCAGTTTCTACTGCTTCCGTTCCAGTGTTCATAGGAAGAAACACTTCGTACTCCGTAAGTTCGCACAATTTCTTTGCTGCAATTCCCATAGAATCATTACAAAATGCTCTTGAAGTCAATACAACCTTATTTGTTTGCTTCTTGAGAGCTTTTACAAGTTTTGGATGCAAATGACCAAAATTTTGACTTGAATATGCACTTAAACAATCTAGATATTTCTTTCCTTCTACATCCCAAACCCAAGGTCCTTTAGCTTTCCTGATAACAACAGGAATCGGTTTATAATTACGTGCAGTCCATTTCTTGTCAATTTCGAGATAATATTCTGATTTACTTATATTCTTCTTGGACATTAACTTCACCACTCTTCATTATCTGTCATATGTGGTGAGCTTTTAAAATTTTAGTTGAAAAGTATAAAATTAATCTATTCTTCTTCGTTTTATCCAAACGAAACTTGTAAAAATTACCAATGTAATCAGAAGACCTGAAATTGGAAAAGCTGCTTCATCAACATGAATTGTCAGAGTTTGGTCTTCAATGGTGATTAGAGTATCCAATAAGAATAGAATGAATTCTGCACCCATTTGTTGTCCTTCTTCCCACTCTACATCCCCAAGATCAATATTGAAATCTTGACTAACTTCCCCTAAAACTGTTTCAAGAATGAGTGTGAGACCAATTGAATCCATTTTCAGAACCACATCTGTAAATTCAAATAATATATCCGAGAGTACTATGTTGTATAAACTCATGTTTTTCAAAACTTCCACATCTTCGAAAAAAATGGCACTGTTGTTATTCCAAGTTAGTTTTTCTCCGTTAACTGTAGATGTTAAACTTATAGATCCAGTTAGATGAGCATTTGGAGTGATTGCAAGAGCAACTGATTCTACTTCTGGAATATCTAAATCATCTAGTGAGAAAATAATTGGATTGAAATTGATTGGAATAGAAAGATTTTCACCAATAAGAGCTTCAAAATTAGCTATTGCAGATTTCTCTCCTTCTTGTATTCCTACAATAAATGTATCAGTAATTGGAGTTATTCCTATTATTGTTCCATTTAGACCAAGTGTAACATTTCCCAAATTACTCCCTATCTGAATTCCGATTTTCGCTTCTTCTTTTTTAATTTCTCTAGAAAGATACCCAGTGACATTTAGAGGAACATTAACTTCTGTATGAAAAGACAAATTAGGATAGAACTCAATTCCAAGAGTTTCATTTATGTAACTGAAGAACAGATTAACTCTGTAATCTCGTGTGATGTTTATTACATTGGAAGAAACGATCCAATCCTCAATATTTTCTATTTCTCCTATCTCCCAATCAGCATGAACTTTTTGATTTAATGGAAAATAGCTCAGAAATAGAATTAATCCAAGAATCATTCCAAAGGTAATTTGTTTATGTTTCATAGTCTTTCTCTGTTTAGAATTTAACATCATTCAACTATAAAATGTTTGCATTTACTAAAAATTCCGCAAAATATTTATTACATAGTCATCAAATAAA
This sequence comes from Candidatus Heimdallarchaeota archaeon, assembly GCA_023136245.1. Taxonomy (GTDB): domain Archaea; phylum Asgardarchaeota; class Heimdallarchaeia; order Heimdallarchaeales; family Heimdallarchaeaceae; genus UBA460. The sequence continues at coordinate 20,678 of JAGLRO010000079.1, read as the reverse complement.
CAACTATGGTTGAAGATGAAACGATAAATAAAGCAGACAAGACTAAAACTAAGCCAAATAAACAAAAACGAAAAAGACAAGATAAACCTAAGAGAGAGAAAAGGGTACGGGAAGGGAAATTTAAGGAGAGTATAAAGGAGTTCTTCAAAGGAGTCTGGAAATTCATTAGTATAATCCTTCGAATTGTACTAGCTCCTTTCTGGTATACAGGTGTTTTATTCGTCAAATCAATAAGATTTCTCCGAGAACGAGGAGATCATCCTTTAACTGAGAAAGATAAGAAATTCATCTCTCTGATACCCGCTCTTTTCTTCATGATGTGCTTATGCATAGTTATAATCTTCCTTCTTCTACAAACAACCTATCTTGAGGATACAATTGCTTTAATAACAGACGTAGGATTTTGGACAGCTGTTGGAGATTTCTTCGTAAAGATTGGAACTGGAATATGGACCTACATTATTTATCCAGTTTTTGTTGTATTCTTTTGGGAAATGATAATCGTTAACTTCGGAAATTTCATGCGAGACCAAAATTATTACTGGGCTACTCTGATTATTATTGTAATTATAATTCTAATCACAGGATTGGGAATTCTAATTTATCATGCAATGAAAACTAGAGCGATAATAAAAGCAATTGGAAGGTTTTTCAAAAAAATCTTTCAATATCCAAAGAATCTACATAAATTCATACGTGAAAAAATTATTCTGAAATATCTTGTTGGAGAAAATTACATTGCCACCAGAACGAAGGATTTCTTTAGAAGTACAGTGCTGGTTCAACTAATCCTAACATTCATTGTCTTTGTATTATCTATAGCTCTAGGTGTGTATAATTTCGCAATAGATGTATGGACAAAACAAGAGGTTTTGAATTATTCTCTAATAGTAAGCGCCTTACTATTCATTTTCATTGGACTATTTTCAACATGGTTCTTTGTACGAGTATTTGGTGTAGTTACAAAAGAATCTAAAAAATACGCTCTGTAAAGCAAAATCACATTCTTTTTCTATTTCTTTTTTCTATTTTTCTTATCATATATCATTGAGGAAATCTTAAATTCTAGTCTTATTTTAAGTCATTATAATTGGTGATAAGCTTGGTATTAAGAGTCGGAATTAATGGATTTGGTCGTATTGGTCGAGGAATTCTACGTGCAGGTTTTGATTCCTCTGAAATTGAATTTGTTGGTGTTAATGATATAACTAGTGCTTCAACTCTTGGTCATTTACTGAAATATGATAGTGTTCATGGACGTTTTTCTCATGAAGTAAGTTCAACTGAAAATTCTCTCATTATTAATGGTAAAAAGATACCAATTTCGAAAGAAAGAGATCCAGCAAGTATCCCATGGGATGAATGGAATGTAGATTTAGTTTTTGAATGTGTTGGGATTTTTCGCACATATGAACTAGCTTCGAAACACCTAGAGAAAGGAGTAAAAAGAGTTATTCTGTCAGCTCCAGACAAAGGAAAAATTAAACCGATTCCTCCATTCGTTTTAGGAGTGAATGAAAAAAATTATGATCCTATTGAACATAAAATCATATCTAATGCAAGTTGTACTACAAATTGCTATGCACCAGTCACAAAAATATTAGATGATGCTTTTGGAATATCATCAGGATTTATGACAACAATTCATTCTTATACAACTGATCAAAGAATCTTAGATCTCCCACACAGCGATTTGAGAAGAGCTAGAGCAGCTGCTTTGTCAATGATTCCAACATCAACAGGTGCTGCAGCAGCTGTGGGTAAAGTTCTTCCACACTTAAATGGCAAACTTCAAGCAATGTCTGTTCGCGTCCCAACTCCTAATGTATCGTTGATAGATGCAATTTTCACTTTACAAAACGAAGTAACCAAAGATGAAGTGAATAATACATTTATTGAAGCATCCAAAGGGGATTTTGCGAATATTCTCGCAATATCTACAGATCCACTGGTGTCTTATGACTATAATGGTAGTCCTTATTCAGCAATTGTTGATCTACCATTAACAATGTGCCAGAAGAATCAAACAAAAATTATAGCTTGGTACGATAATGAGACTGGATATTCAAACAGAATGATAGATCTAGCAAAATATATGATGAAGATATAAAAAAATCTACATTTCTTCTACACTTTTTATCATGGCAACAAAAGCTTTGTATAAGCATTCAGGGCAACCCATTGCATCAGGATCCATGAATAACAGAACTTCTCTTGTATTTTCGTAAATTTTCTTGTGAATTGGGCGATCACGAATCTTTATCTTTTGTTGTTTTGTTGGACAGAATATATGTTCCTCATCATCTGAATTAACTGCATTCAAACAAAAAGAAGCGTTCTCGAACTCTTCTATTTTTATTCCTTTTAATTCCTCAGGGTCAAAAAAGCTAATTAACAGGATCATCTCGAATTCGTCTTCCAATAAGCAATAAGTAACATTCTCAAGCTCTCGATGCATTGGACAAGGTTGCATAATCCACAAAGTATTCACCCTAAATATATCTAGAATGATAAGGTTAAAAGTTTTACATTAGTCTGAATCAAAAAAAGTGAAAAATGAAGAGCATTTTATGCTCTTATTGGAGGTCTACTACGGTATTCATAGTAGATTTTAGTAATTTCTTTTACCATTTCTTCATTAAAAGTGGTTATTAGTAATGGTTCTCCACTTGGTGCTTTATGACCTAGAAAACCTTCCTCAATTCCGTCTCGGGTGCCTAAAAACACTGTTAATTGCGGATCATCTTTAACAATTACATTACCCATTCCTAGCAATTTGCTGAGTACAGCCTTGTCTTTTTCATCATGGGCTGAAGTGTTAGTTACTAATTCTAGTTTTCTTCCAAAAGTATCTAAGAATTCGACATCAATCCAATCAATGCTTGGACTAATTATTGTTGCTGAAGATTTTGTGTTTCTGAATAATGACATCATAGTACTACCTGTTTGTTCTTTACCAACTACTAGCCAAATATCTTCTACTGGGCTTGGTTCAATTCCCTTACCTAAGGATAAAACACTCTTTAGTAATTTCATAGATTCTCCAGTAGCTTCAAGAACCACATCAATTTTACTTGGTATTGAGCTTAGAATTCCGGTAATATTTGTATCAACAGCTTCCACTTCTTGTTGAGTTCCTTTTACAAGTTCTTCTTTGAAATTCATCAAATTTGAGCTATATTGTTCTTTTTGAGTATCCAGCACTTGTGAATCTTGCTTAACTTTTTCTAATTTCTCTTTAAATGAAATCAAAAATGAATCAAATAGATCGCTAATAGCTTTTTCTAGGTTAGTTAGGTCAGTACTGATGGTTTCATTACCCGAAACTATAGCATCAGTAAGTGTATCTCTTGTTCCTTGAACATTTGTAACTAACGCTGATGAATTGGAATCTGAATTAGTAACGAAACTATTAATTTGATGTGTTATATTCAACTCATAATCCTTGTTTTCTTTATCAAATTCCTCTTTAATTGAAGCGATATTGCTTTCAAATTCTGTGGACATCTGTTCGTGAGTTTTATTTAGATCATTTTGAACAGACTCATATAAAACATTAATTTCCGCTTGAGTTTGTGTTTGAAAACCATTGATTGTTTCACTCAATTTTGCTACAAATGAACTAGTATCACTCTTTATCCATTTTGGATAGTCTTTAGCTATTTTCTGTAAATCTCCTTTAGTAAGAGCTATTGCTTCTTCTAACAAAGAAGATTTCTCAGGAGATACATTTAATTCCGCCATCAATCCCTCTGTGCTTTCCATAAACTGTTGTATTTCTTGTTCAATTAGTTGATCAATATCATTTTCTACTTTTGATGTCTGAGCTTTATAATTTTTCACAGCTTCGTCCAAAGTTACAGAGATATCTGTATCAAGAGCATTCTTTGCATTTTCAAATTCTGCTTGTAGAGTTTTCATAGTTCCATCCATGGAAGTAGTTGTTTTATCCACATGGTTTGAATGACTATCAATATTAGTCTTGAGAATCTCTCGCAGATTTGTCATTACTTCGTCATTATTCTTCTTCATTAATGTCAAGATTTCCTCTTTTGAAGCTTTTAATGCGCCTAATCCCTCTTCTATATGAAGTTGCATCTTGGTTTTTTCTACTACTTCTGCATCTTCTTCAGAGGATTTGGCAACTTTCACTAAATCTTCTAGTGAACTCTTGATCTTTTTCGTGACTTCGTTGAATGCTTGAGATTCTGCACCTATTACCTCCTTTAGAGCACCTGTACCTGTGTCTTGAATCTCATTAAATTGTTCCTCATATGCATTGTAAGTTTCATCTATTGTGGTCTTCATTTCAGTAAGTGATTTTGAGAACTGATTCCCTAATTCGGTTCTTGAACTCTCAAGAGATTGACCTACAGTATGGATTGTATTATCCCTGAAACGTGTAAGTTCATCTAGTCTAGCATTGATTTTCTCAAAAATCTCATTAGACAAGCTATTCATTGAACTTGAAAAAGTTGATATCATTTCATCAATCTTTGACCCTACATTATCTTGAATGAGTTCAATATCTCTATTCATGCTTCCAAGAAGTTGATAGATTCTTGGAGCTTCATCCTTTCCAAACACTCGTTGAAGATTTTTCATATCCAATCCTTGAAAAGTATTGTTAATTTCTGCAATTTTTAAAATAGCAGATTTGAATTGATCATCTAACTCCTTTAATCTTTCAAGACTTGCTTGATAATTAATCTGTACTAGATTTGGAACCTCATCTCTGATATCTCTACCTCGTTTTGAGAAATCATCAGAAAAAACTATAATATCATTCTTAAATTGCTCTTCTTTTTGAAGAAACAAATTCTTTATTGCATCTTCATTATTCTTAACATTTTCTCCGATATTGGATACAACTGAATTTTTTAAATCTTTCAGATGAGAGATGAAATTCTGTTTATATTCTTCATGTGAGTTACTAAATTGTTCAGTTCTTTTGTCTAGAGCTTTTTGATAACTAACAGTGGTTTTTGATAAATTATCTAGATAAACGTTAGAAGTTTCTTCAAAAGTAGACATTATCTCTTGAATAAATAGAATAATCTGATCACTTACCTTTTCAATAGATGTAGACAAACTAGCTTCAAATAATTTGAAACCACTCTCTATTCCTTTTTTGAGTTGAGCTAAAAGATCATCACTATTTTTCTTAAATTCTTGAAGATAAGAGGTTAAATCAATACTCAATTGAGTTTTCATATCCGCTGTTTTATTTTCAGTTTTTGTGATTAATTCACCCAGTTTTTCAACAGAATCGACTTTCGTGTTGTTAATTAGCTGTGCAAATTGATTCTCATTTTCTTTTAGAATATTCACAGCTGTTTCCTTTGATCGATCAATAGAAGTTCTAATTCTATTTGTAGTCGCTTCTTCAAGATTTTTTAATTCTTCATTAAGAGAAGTTAGAATTTGTTTCACTTTTTCTTGATATTCATCTAATTTTATATCATAATTACTAACTATCTTGTCAACAGTAGCAGACAGTTTTTTTGAAGAATTTTGTGACACAGTTTTTGAATCAGTTTGTAATTGTGATATTGAAGTATTTGTGATTTCATTGATTATATTTCTCTTACTTTCAGCATTTTCTAGAAATTGTTGCATCTGAACAGATAAGCTCCCTTTAATAGCATCAACTTTTTCCAAAATAGCACTAAGTTGTACGTGTGTTCTTTCATTATGCTCTTGCTGTAAAGTATTGAAAGTTTCTTCTATTCTGCTTTTGAATGTTTCATGATGTTCTCCAATCTTGTGAATAGTTGAATCAAATGATGTTGCTACATTTTCTCTCACTCTTTGCGCTGCTTTTGCTATAGAATCACTATTTGTTGCTGAGAGAGTTGAAGTTTCAGAATTTATTCTCTCTAATATTTCAGACATTTCAGTTTTACCGGTTGAGACAGCTGTTGATAATGAATCCAGAAATTGTTTCGATATAGTTGTTATATCTACTGCATGATTGTCGACTTTAAGAGTGATATTTTCATGAAAAGATGCTAACTGTGACCTAAAATTATTCATAGTTTTATTCCAATCTGTTTTCACGTCCTCACTCAGTGCTTTTAGTTCATTCTCTAACCTTAGTGATACATCTTCTGTTAGCTTAATTTGAGGAGGTAGAGGGATAAAATATGATGTTCCCTCTGTGTTTTTTGCTTTTATTTCCTTTATATAACCACGATTGGCCAAGCTCCCAAGAGCAGCAGAAATAACATCTCCACTTTGTTTATAATAAGATTGAATTTGCCCTACAGTTCTATAACCAAACTGAACTATAGTAGCATATACTTGTATTTCATCTTTCGATAAACCTATTTTTTCTAATGTTCCTTCCATTTTTTTCACTAACCATAAAGCTCATTCTTTATAACTTCAATATTTTTTTCCAATCTTCCTAACCGATTGATTAAATCCTTCTTCAGCTTTTCAGCTTGTTCTGCTTGCTTAATATGATCTTTAACTTCAGTTTCTAAATCTGAAATTGTTGTTTCTTGGGTACTTGCTATTTGACTCTTTGCTGTTGAAGCGAAGGTTGAAACCTCAGCTACTGTATCTTTCTGAGCAGAATCTAATCTTGTTGTGATTTGTTGACTCGTTCTTTCAATTGATGCCTTCATCTCTGTGATTTCTTCTTCAAGAGAAGAAATACGATTGTTAATTTTTTTATTTGTTTCATTTTGTAGAAGACTAACTTGTTCATCTAAAGATGTTTTAAGTTCATCAAAATTCTTATTCATTTTATCTTGTTCTGCAGAAACTACGGTTTTAGCTTCACTTTTCATAGAATCAGATTGTTCAGAAAATGAATCCAGAACTCCATCAACTTGACTATGAAATCCTTTCTCGAACTCCTGTAATTCAGTAGAATGATTCATCAATTGCTGCTTTGATAAATCTTCATATGATTGGATCATGCTTTCTTTTGAAGTGTTAAAGTTACTCATCGCTACAGCATTAACATCTATCATACCTTTCTCATAATCAGCTAGAACAACCTGAATTTTTGCGATCTCATCTACTAGATATTTATCCATCGTATCTGATACACCTGATAATTCAACTTGAATTCTCTGTACAACATTGTCAACAAGTTGGCCTAGTTCACTCTTAATTCGATTGAAACTCTCAAATATAGTTTCCATATTCTCGGTTAACTTATCTCCATATTCAGATCTAAGGTGTTCAATTGATTCTAGCATAATATTTTCTGTTATCTGAATATTCTCTTCTAATTCTGTTTTCAAATCCTCAGTATTTTTTTCAAAAGTAGATATACTATTCTCTTTGATTTCACCAATATTTTCTTTTACATCGGTAATTGATTTTCTGAATGTATTAACCTGAGCGTTAGCTAATCTTTCTAAATCTAACTCTTGCGATTTTAGAATCGAATTTACATTTTCACTGAATGATGATGAAAAACTATCAAATTTTTCTTTGCTTTCAGATAAAAGACCAACTAGAGATTGTTGTAAAACTGATAAATCTTCTTTTGTTGTTTCTAGTTTACCACCTACTGAATCTGTTTGAGAGGTGGTCCATTCAGATACAAGATTTTTATCTTCTGTTACATTCGCTGCGATCAATTCATCTAGAGATATTTTATTTTTCTCAATCAGACCTCGCAGATTTTCATTTAACGTAATAAACTTATTTTGGATAAGTGTAGCTAAGATCTGATAGTATTTTTGTAAATCAAGTATATTTTCCAGTGATTCCTTAAAACTAACCATTTCACTTTCCAGATTTTCAATTTCCCTTCTCACTTTATCTAAATCTTTTTCTATTCTTTCTGACATTTCACTCACCTAAAAGTCTAGTTCCTCTTCTATTTTTTCAATTGATATTTCTTCAGCAATTTCCGGTTCCGGTTCCGGTTCTGATTCAGGTACAGGTTCTTCTGCTTGTAATAAAATTCCCTCTTCCCTTCCATACTTCGTTGTTTTGAAGTAGCCATGATGAATACTATCTTGATCGTATAAGTCAATTGCTTTTTTACGTATTCTTTCAAAATTCTCTTTATCTCCCATGTTCCTGTAGCAATCCAAGCTCCATTTTATATATCCTCGAACTGCATATTCACTTTTTTCAATAGAAAGAGAAAATGCTAATTTCTCAAATTGGTCAGCAGCTCTTGCATATGATCTTTTAGCTTTCAAATCCTCTTCTACTGAATCATAATATAGAGCAGATTTTACATATAGCCTAGCAGCAAAATACAACTCTATTTCTTCAAATTCACGAGCAATTGATTCACAGAAACTTCCAGCTTGTTCTAACTCATCAATCTGTTCGAATTGTTGAGCATTAATTAGTGCAAAATCATAAGCAGGTTGAAACATCTTCTTACTAATGCAACTAGAAGTTACATTTTGGATTTTTGCAGCTACCGCGAAGTAAGCTAATCTATCTCGTATTCTTAGTGCTAATTTCTCAACTAGTTCAATTGATTTGCTTGATGGTGAGATATTGTTCTCTAGTTCCGCAGTTATTGTATCTAACTGCACCATTAGTGTAGTTAGGGGACTAAATAGTCTCATTCTAAATTTCAGTGTTGTTAGAAGTGATTCTTGGAGTAATCTAGCATATTTAGATCCAATCCATAAAATTTCTCTTTTAGCTAGCCGATTAATTGCATCTTGAGATACATAAGCTGTTAACTGCTCAATTGGATAGAGATTTTCATTATATGAAGACATTTCCGCAAGAACCGCATCTTCCTCCTCTGTTAAATTGAGCAATTTAGAAAGATTTCTTTCCACGAATTCTTCAATCCTAAGGTTTGATTGGATGAATCCAAGTCCAAGACTAAGGTCAAAAAAGGATCTTTGACTATTTGAAACTAAATCCAGTACACCTTTGTTTATCAATTCAGGTGCTCTTCTTCGTAAAAATATTTCTGCATCGGAGACTGATAAAGCTTCTACTTTTATCAGTAGAGAATTGTCAGTCAGATATTTTTCATAATCAAAATCGAACAAAAATTGCTCATTGATTGTTGTAACAACAATTATATTGTATTCTAGTTGTGCTAATTTTCGTATAATGGAAGAATATATTGGATAAAATTCCTTGAAATCAATAAATTTGAATAGTTGTATATTGTCGATGAAGAAATAAAGCATTGTTTCTGTTTCTTGTAATTTTTGATTCACTTTATCCAGATTTTCGAAAAATAGCTCCACATATTTACTTGTATAAGTTTGCTCTGCAGGAACTTTGATTTGTTCATTCAAAGCAGGTAGTGAGTCTCCTAATTTCTTCTTACCAACTTTTTCAAGAACAGAACGCCATTCTGGGGAAAGCTCATCTATGCTATTTTTCCAATCCTTAAAGAATTGAAATAAATTCTCTTCTTCAGGCAATAAATCGAAGGTTTGTACAATATCCTTTCTTCCCGTTATTGTAGAAGAAAGTTTGTGCAATAAAGAGCTCTTTCCAGTACCTTCATCTCCAACGATAATTACAGAATTAATTGAAATTTCTATCTTTTTCCTCTGATCAATAAAACTCGAGAAATCATTAATCTTATCTCTCAATCCATAAAAATCATCGGGTTTGCATGGTTGGAAAAGTATACTTCTATCATTACTCATATCTATCCTCACACAATATTCAGTTTCTTAATTGTAATTTACTACTTATAAAATCTATGAAAGATGAAGAATAGAATCAGAACTAAACTAGAGCGTTTCGTAAACCGGATTATTCATTTTATTGAATTTCGAAAAACATAAAAGGGCTGGTGAAAAACTAATCTCAGCTTAAAAGCACAGAGGTGAAAGAATGACAAATGGTGAACGTTTTGTTGATTTCAGCAGAACTGTCAAGAAATCAATTTACCGACGAAGAAATGAAAGAAGGGATCATCTTTGCGCAAAAGAGAATAAGAGAACTTGAAAATAATCTCCTGTTTTTATCTGAGCTATTTGACAAAAGTTTGTTTATTTTGTACAAACAACTTAAGAAAAAACAGAGACAGATATTCTTCTCAGCATTTCGAATAATTCTAGAAGAGGACTCTACATCAATTAACAAGATATCAAACCTACTTTCGAAGAATCTAGAACTTTCTTTTTCTACCATAAAGTGGAATTTAACCAAACTTAGAGATCTAGGTTTGTTTGAAACTTATGGAGAACGTGGAAATACTAAAACAACACTTCTAATAACAGAACTTGGAGAAACACTCTATTCAACATTTGCGTATTCAGATATAATGAAATAGTAAAAACGTAAACAATATATGAGCATGTAATAATCCGATTATGTACAAGGATGATCATTAGATGAACTCACAATATAGGGACTATCAGAAATCCGGAGTTATTCTAGCTAGTGCTTTGGATTATGCAGCAACAATTACTAGACCAGGAATAAAACTAATCACTATCGCTGAGAAAATTGAAAATTTCATAAGAAATAAAGCTGCTCGACCAGCTTTTCCAGTAAATATTTCGATTAATGAAATAGCAGCACATTACTCACCAATTATTGAAGATGCAAGTATAATTCCCGAGAAATCAATTGTAAAGATAGATGCAGGAGTATCTGTTAATGGTTATCTAACAGATGCTGCACGAACTTTTGTTTTTGATGAGAAATGGGAACATATGAGTCAAGTTGCAAAAAAAGCATTAGATGCAGCTCTAAAATATGTTAAACCAAATATGAGCGTTTATAAAATTGGAGCTCTGATTGAGGAGATAATAAGAAAAGCAGGTTTTAAACCAGTGGTGAATCTAAGTGGTCATTCAATGTTTCAATATTCTTTGCATGGAGGTTTAGCGATACCAAATTATAAGGTACCAAAAAATGCAAGAATCGATTCTTATTACCTTAATCCAGGAACTGCTTATGCCATAGAACCATTTGTTACAACAGGAATAGGAAGAGTCAATGATGATAAACTAGAAGCAATTTATAGGCAATTTAGGAGTTTTAAACCTAAAGCAATTCCAACCGGCATCAAAGAAATTTATAATTTTATTTCCGAGCATTTTAGTGAGCTTCCATTTAGTTGGCGATGGGTATATAATGAAGGATTCTCATTGAAAGAGATAGAAATTGCAAAGAAACAGCTGTTGAATGAAAATATAATTCATGGCTATCCTGTACTAGTTGAAGCAAAAAAAGCTCCAGTAACTCAATTTGAGGATACTATTTATATAAAAGAAGATAGTGTGGAAATCTTAACAAGAAAAGAAAAAAAGGATGATTAAATTATTAATTCTTCGAGATCTCTTGGGTAAGGGGTAATCCATTCATTTCCATCTTCTGTTATGATTACGGTATCAGAATGACGGAAACCTCCAAACTTATACTCATAAATTCCAGGCTCACATGTAAAAACCATTCCTGGTTTCATTATCTCTTCTATTCCTATATCAAGAAATGGTGCTTCATGTCCTTCCATTCCAATGGCATGACCTGTGTGATGTTGTGTTAGATGCTGTAATCCTGCTTCCTTTATAACATTTCTAGCAGCATGATCTACTTCACTACATGGTACATCTGGTTGAAATGCAGCTAGAGCAGCGTCTTGTGATTTTTTCATTACATCAAAGTATTTTCTTTGTTTCTCATTTGGTTCTCCAATGAACATAGTTCTTTCTAACTCTGAATAATAACCTGAAACATTAGCAGATGCTCCAGTAACTAATACATCACCTTTCTTGAAAACTGTTTTTTCAATAACAGAATGAGGGATAGCGGACCATTCTCCTATTTGTCCTCTATAACCTGCACCAGCCGGTAGCAAACCTCGAGGAACAAAACCATCAAGATCATTTAACATCTTTTTAGACGCATCAATACATGCTTGAAGAGATACATCAACTTCATTTTTTCCTTCCGCAGTATATTCTTGTAGTAACTTATGAGCTAAATCTCCGTATTTTGCTGAAATTTTGATAAGCTTGATTTCCTCTTCATCTTTTATCTTACGCATCTCAATAATTAATTTTGAGTGGAGTTCGTGTTTTGCTTTGTTTTCTAATAAATCTGTTAACTTAGGTCCATCATAACCCCAATAACTGGAAAAGGTAGGAGATTCCATCCCAATTTTACTGTTGGTAACTCCTCTTTCTTCCAGCTTTTCTATGAAGATTTTTGCTGGATGTTTAATATCAGGATATTCGAAGTAAATCTCTCTTTCAACCCAGGGAATCTTCTCAATTAGATGTTCTTGTTCCAATCGAGGAACATAGAACCAAGGTTCATCGGAAAATGGCAAAACAAACGCAATGGGTCTTTCTGTAGGAATAAAATGATAACCAGTTAGATAATAAATTGACAAGGGATTGAAAAAGATCATAGAGCCTAGATCTTTCTTTTCTTCAAATTTCCTTATTCTTTCTATTCTTTTAAGATGATTTTCTTTTGATATCTTGTATTTATTCATATTAATCAGTCCTTTTCATGAAAATCCAATAATCGTACTTGTAGGTAGAACTTTACGGAGTTCAATTAAATCTGGCTTATATAAAAAGGTTAAAGCTGAGAGATTAGAATTTTTTCCGAATTCTCTCCAACCTCCATCAAATTTCTTGATAGCTTTCAGAACTAAGAATTGTTCAATTAGTTCTCCAGAGATGATATATGTTCCTCTGCCTAAATCTCTTCTTCTGATAATCAAGATTGGGAGAAGCACATCTTTTGCTTTTTCTTCAGGGCAGATACTGAGTAACAAATCAACTTCTTTTTTATCAATGTATAATTGAGAATCATCTCTAGTAATGTAGAAATTGTCCCCCTGTTTCGCATCTATTAGAGAGACTCTTTTCTTGGGTAGATGAACATTAATGGAATCGATTTCGTGCTTGATAAACTTGCTAAGTTTGTCATCATATCCCACAAAATTCACCGATTTCTAGTCAGACACGATATTTTCGGGGAAAAAGAATTTTATCAATTTGGTTGTAGAAAATAAACGTACCTGATAGCATTGGTATAAAGAGTGAAACTAAACTAACCACAGCAAAGATAATTGCTGAACCAGCCAAATATACATATAGAATATCTCGCAATAGTCCAATTGCATCAGTAATTACCATCAGAATAATTGCTAATCCAAAATTCACTACAACATCAAAGAAAATTGCATACACAGTCCATCTAATCAGTTCAGATTTATTCGCAGAGTAGGTGCGAACTATTTTACCTATAAAATAACCAACGATAATTGCGAAAATTACACCCAATATCACAGAAAGAGAATTTATCTCGACAAGAGAATTAAGATTGCTTGGTATTGGAGGAATTTGAATGTTGGGATCATTGAAATCTATTGCAATATAGGAAATAAGGAGATTCAAAGCATAATGAACAATAGCAACCAGTAAAGAGAAAATTGTGACAAATAGAAATTTCTTAGCTGTAGAGAATTGTGTTCTATCTACTTTTTCAGCAATAATTTTTTCTTCCTCTTCTTTCTTTTCTTTAGCCTTCGCGTCTTCTTTTGTTTCTAGTTCATCAACACTTGGAACTTTAGGAATTGGAATCGTTTCCTCCTCAGGGGTACTTGGTTCTGTTGGTGTTTCGTCTACTTTCACACTAGGAGCAGCTGCTAAAGCTTCTGGAGAAGCATCCTCTGTTGATATTGGTGCATCAGAAAGGTCAGTATCGCAAAAGATACAATGCTTGGTTCCTTTAATATTCAGATTTCCACAATTAGTACATCTAACAAATTCTTCATCACTCATTAGTAATTAATTGTAAATTGAAATTAAAAAAGTATCTGAAGAAACTGAGGAAAATCAATAATCCACCTTATTTTTCTTCGATTGATCTATGAGTGTTTTGAATAATTCCTCTTGCTCTTTGGGTAAGGGCATAGCTTCTTTAAGTTGTTCAAGCAATTTCTTTTCTTCATCCGATAACTTTTTTGGGATATCGTAATGAACAACAATGAGATAATCTCCATAATTCATCCCATATGGAGTTTTTCGCTGAATCCCCTTTCTTTGAAGTCGAAGAATATTCCCTTCCTTTGTATTTTTTGGAATTTTAACTTTTTCAGGTCCATATGGAGTGGGTATGGTAAATTCTCCCCCTAAAACAGCTAAGGGAAAAGGAATTGAAGCTTCTACAATTATATTATCTCCTTGTCTCTTATAGAAAGGATGAGAATCAACTATGAGACGGATATAAAGATCTCCACGTCCTCCACTAAGTCTCCCATCTTCGCCTTTATTCTTTATTCTCAATCGAAAGCCTGAATCTACTCCTGGTGGTATTTCTAGTTTTATCTTTTCATTTTCTTTAGAACGACCTGAACCTTTGCAGACTTTACAAAGTTTTGAAATTATTTCTCCTTTACCTTTACATTTTCTGCACGACTGTTGACTAATGTAACGAGTGAAACCCATTTGTCGAGTGACTGTTTCAACACCTGATCCTTGACAATCAGAACATTGCTCAGGTGAGGTTCCTTTTTGAGCACCAGAACCTTTACATTCCTGACATGTTTTCTTTATGGGGACTTCAATTATTTTTTTTGCACCATAGATAGCTTCGTTGAATTCGATTTCATAATTCATCAGTAAATCGGAACCTTTTTGGGGACCAGAAGCACGCCTTTGTCTTCCCCCACCAAAAAACATACTGAAAAGATCATCTCCAAAAAAATCTTCTCTGAAAATTGAAGAAAACAAATCTGAAAAACTTGAAAAATCTCTTGCATTTACTCCTGAAAAGGTTGATTGTACTCCTGCAAAACCAAAACGATCATAAGCAGCTCTTTTCTCTGGATCAGACAATATCTCATATGCTTCTGTAGCTTCCTTGAATTTCTCAGCAGCTTTTGGATCATCTGGATTTCTATCCGGATGATTTTCCATTGCCTTTTTGCGGAAAGCTTTCTTTATTTCAGTTTCATTAGCATCTTTTGAAACTCCAAGTACTTCGTAGTAATCTCGTTTATCAGACATTGTTGTTCCCTACTACATAATTAGGATGCGATAGGATAGAAAATAAAAAGGAGATAAAAATTTTATCGGTTGGAGAGAGTCTGCAATCTATTCCTCATCATCTTCAACAGGTTCGTAATCAACATCAATTACTTGCTCCTCATCAATTTCTGGCTGTTCAGGGGTTGAAGGGGTATCAGGAGCTCCAGGTCCATATTGAGCTGCATCAGGTTGTGGTCCACCTGGTGCTTGACCAGTTTCAGCATAGATACGTTGAGATACTTTTGACATTTCTTGAAGCAATTCTTCAGTTTTAGCTTTAATTGTATCTACATTATCAGTTTCCATTTCTTTCTTAAGCTCCTCACTCTTCTCATCAATAATTTTCTTTTCAGAATCTGAAATCTTGTCACCAAGTTCTTTGAATGTCTTCTCTGCCATATAGATTGTTTGTTCAGCAGAATTCTTAGCTTCAACAATTTCCTTACGTTTTTGATCTTCTTCCTGATATTTTTCAGAATCATCTCTCATTTTCTTTATATCATCTTCAGACAGATGAGAGGATTGAATAACAATACTTTGCTCTTTGCCAGTACCAAGGTCTTTTGCTGATACTTGCAATATCCCATTAGCATCCATATCGAATGAAACTTCAATTTGAGGAATACCTCGATGAGCTGGTGGAATGCCAACCAGTTGAAAACGACCCAAAGTTATGTTATCATTAGCCATGGTTCTTTCACCTTGTAAAACATGGATTTCGACAGAAGTCTGCATATCAGCAGCAGTAGAAAATACATTTTTCTTTGTTACAGGTATTGTTGTGTTTCTTTCAATTAGAGGAGTTGATATATTCCCAAGAGTTTCAATTCCAAGAGTAAGAGGAGTTACATCAAGTAGAAGAATATCTTTAACTTCTCCAGCAAGAACAGCAGCTTGTACTGCAGCTCCTAGAGCAACAACTTCTTCTGGTGCTACTCCCTTATGTGGATCTTTGCCAAACATCTCTTTTGCCATTTCTCGAATCATAGGCATTCGGGTCGCACCACCAACAAGAATAACCTTATCTATGTCTCCCGCTTTGATACCCGCATCTTGCATAGCTTGTCTGGAAGGACCTGCGCATTTCTCGACAAGATCTTTTGTCATATCCTCAAACTTTGCTCTTGAAAGGTCCAAATCTAGATGTTTTGGTCCCGATGCATCAGCTGTAAGATAAGGTAAACTAATTCTAGTATTCAGTTTAGATGTTAACTCAATTTTAGCATCTTCTGCAGCATCCTTTAATCGTTGCATGACTTTAGAATCTTTAGAAAGATCAATTCCTTCTTTTTTCTTAAATTCATCAACAATCCAGTCAATTATCATTTGATCCCAATCATCACCACCTAATAGGTTATTACCACTGGTGGCAATTACTTTGAATAAACCTTCATCTAAATCTAGAATTGAGATATCAAAAGTTCCTCCTCCAAGATCAAAAACGAGAACACGTTCTGTTCCCTCTCTATCTAAACCATATGCTAGAGCACTAGCAGTAGGTTCATTTACTATTCTGAGAACTTCAAGACCAGCAATCTCACCTGCATCTTTAGTAGCTTGTCTTTGAGAATCGCTGAAATAGGCAGGAACTGTAATTACTGCTTTTTCGATTTTTTGTCCAAGATAACCTTCAGCATCTTCCTTTAATTTTGTTAGAATCATAGCAGAAATTTCTTCAGGTCTATATTCTATGTCTTCTACTTTGAATCTATATTCGGTTCCCATCCTTCTCTTTATACTTCTACATGTTCGATCATGTAAAGCAATTGCTTGTCTTTTTGCTTGAATTCCGACAGTACGAGTACCATCTTCATTAAAAGATATCACACTAGGAGTAATACGACCACCTTCAACATTTGGAATAATTTCAGGTTTTCCAGCGACCATATATGCAATTCCTGAGTTAGTTGTTCCTAGATCTATACCTACAACAAGTTCTTTCTTTGTCTTCTCATTACTCAATTATATCACCATAAAGAAATATTCATGAAATTTCATGTAGCTTTGAATTATACTTCATTCATTGTTGAATTTTCAATTTCATACGCTATTTAATGATATATATATCTTGCCATTCTTAAAAAGTTTGAAGCGAAAAAAAATAGAAGAAAAAGAAACTAAGAATTTATTTGATCAACTTACAGTAGGTTCTCCTTTCATTCTTACTCTAGCTTGCTTTCTTCTTTTTGTCTCGCCGTAATAAGGTGATTTTCTTAATAGAATAGCTCTAACAATCGGTTTGAAAATTGATATAAGTATTCTGCGAAATAGAATCTTCTTCTTGAATACATTAAGAAAATCATCAAAAGTGAATCTTTGGAATTTCAACAATTCTTGTGCTTTTTTTGTATCCATCCAATCACAATGGTAAAAATCATCTATGTTCTTCACAGGTCTAAAAGCTTCTTCTGGCAACATCCCTATACCCAATACATTGAGTATATTCTTGACATAGTCTCTTTGATATATTTGATTACCTTTTCCTCCACCGATGAATAATGTTTTTCCAACTATAGCTGCTTCTACTGCATTTGCACAAGCTAATCCTACATCTCTGGAATCTACACTTTCGATCCTCTGATCAAGAGGAATATCGAACATCAAGTCAGGAATTTTCCAAGCTAACTCATAAGGAGTTACTGCTGCAAATCGTAGAATTGCCCATGGAATTTTACTCTCCCAGATTCTCCTTTCCACTTCAATCTTATGATGAGCATAGTTATCATATTCTAAAGGATCAAAGGAATCATCTACTCGAGTAGGAGGATCCTTATTCATTCGATTGCCATGAACAGCAATAGAGGATGCATAGATAAATCTAGGAGGTTTTACCAATTTCTCAGCAGCTTGAATCAAATTTATTGAACCTTTAACATTGACCTCATAAGCAAGTTCAGGATATTCATAAGCTAAAGGTGGAATAATTGCTGCAAGATGGATAATACAATGTACTCCCTTGACAACTTTGTCAGAAACTTTTGAATCTCTAATATCACCCCAAACGGTTTCGAAATCACCAAATTGACTCATCTTTGATTCAACAGTTAAATTCCGTGAATTTCGTAAATCAAAACAACGAACTGAGTAACCTTTTTTCAATAAGATTTCAAGTGTTCTTTGTCCAACGTTTCCAAAAGCCCCAGTTAATAAAACTTTCATGAGTTAACTAGCACACCAACGACTATATACAATTCAGTGAAACGATTATACAAGAGTCGAGAATTGCAATTACAAAAAATTGGAAATGTTGTTCTGTGCAATTTCAAGTCCTCTAATAGGCGAATTAAGCATTTATTTAATTAAATTAACGCTTAATCATATCTCCTTTAAAACTGATGTTTTCAAATCGTTTCAAGGACAGTTTTAAATATCTGCTGTGATTTTTGTACAACTTTAAACATGATTGTTAATATACTTTAATTAGGAAATGTATTATTTTAAAAAAGATCTCAAAGAAATATGAAAAAATAGACAACAAAGTTCCTACACTTACTGAAATCTTAATTCCTATAGGTATAGTCGCTGGGTTCTCAATTGCACTGGTTCTCATTGTCCTCAAGAAAAAGAAAAATCCTAACTAATTACTTCTTTCCCTTTTTCTTTTTTCTATTACATAGTCGAATGGAGCTTAAGACAAAACTATCTACTATTTATACTAGAAAATTCACCTTGATAGTTTATAATTGGAATTTGTACATTTTGTTGGACATAATCTTAAATACTAGGGGGGAATTATTTATTTTATGGCTTCATTACCGCCATTTGTTGAAACAGCTAGTCGTGTTAACTTCTGTATAGTACGACCACTCTTACAGATTCTTTATGGATTTGTCTACGGATTCGTTCTCTTCATTTATGGAATACTCATAGGTTTTACTTCCTTTATCAATTGTCTAACAGTTCTGTTTGCTGGTAAAAGATTTAGAGCACATTATGATTTTACTTTAAAACTTGCAAAATGGATAGGGCATATCTCCATGTATTTTGGTGCCGCTACAGACGATGTTCCAGACTTCTTCCCATAAAGAATCACATTTTTCTTTTTTTCTTTTTAGAAAAAAATAAAAGCAACCTTTGGTTTCATTTCATAAATAGTTCAATTATACTTCGATTAATCTATGAATAGTGATTCTATGGATGAAGAAGAAAAAATCTTAACCCCATATTTATCCGAAGATGTACAACTGAAGAGGATAACCCCCATACATGTTTTATGGGCAATGACTAAGGTTACAGCTTGGCGAAATTTTACTCATCATCCTACCTGCAATAAATATAAAAATCATTATTTTAAAATCAGGAAATTCAAATTGTGTGTAGGTTGCACTGGAACTTACTCTGGTATTGGAGCTTTTCTCATCCTCTATTTTGCTGTACCTTCAATTCAATTAAATCCTATTGTTTTGCCTATAATTTTTCTGATTGGTTTTTCTTCTGCAGTTCTCCATTCTTTGATTCACCTTAAGAATAAATGGTTGAAAGCATTTCTTCGATTCTGTTTGGGATTTGGAATAGGTGCTTATATAGGAATCATAATTATTTCACCAAGATGGTGGCTGAGAGGTATTTTCATATTGATTCTTTTTGGAGTAATCGGAATGTTTGTCATAATAAGAGGTACTGAAGCAAATTTAGAATTGTGTGACGATTGTTCTCTGCACAGTGCAAATCCTCCGTGTGATCCTATGAAGAACACTGATCTACGGGTCAAGAAGATAAATGACATCGTTGATGCTCAACTGGATAAATTTCAAAAGCAGAAAACTACAGCATTAGAAGTAGATATATTGAACAATGAAAATAAAAGTGAGAAAAAGAGTGAGGTGGAGGGTTCTATTTAGAGCTTTACAAGAAAATTCTCCCTTCAATTACTAGAGCATATTTTCCTATGATTTCCACTCGATTATCTTCAATCAATTTTACCTCTAGTTCCCCTCCTCTTTCAGAAATTTGATGAGCTTTCATTGATTTCTTTCCCAGTTTCTTAGACCAATAAGGAGTTAAGATTGTATGAGCTGAACCTGTTACTGGGTCCTCGTTTATACCATACCAAGGAGCAAAGAATCTTGAGACAAAATCATGCTCAGAATCGCCTTTAGCGGTAACAATAACACCTCTAATTTCATGCTTTAAATCTACGTCTAGCATTTTTCCAAAATCTGGAGAGACATCTAGAACTGCTTCTTTATTTTCTAGTTCCACAAGTAAATCATTAACATCCGATGAGTAAGCAATATTTACGGTACTCCTTATACCCATAGCTTCCATCAATTCTGTTGGAGCATCAATGTTTGTAGGTTCATTCATAGGAAATATAAGTTTGATTCCACCATCATGTTTTACTGCTCGCAGTTCTCCACTTAATGTTTCAAAAGCAATTTCTTCTGCTTCAATTCCAAGTTCATAAAATAATAGAGCTGCTGAAGCTAGAGTAGCATGACCACATAATTTTACTTCAACTTTTGGAGTGAACCATCTTAATCTAAAATTGCTTTCTTTTTTGTAATTGTCAAAATCCTTGATATAAATATATGCAGTTTCTGAAAGATTCATCTCTGCTGCAATTTTTTGCAAAATTTCATCTGAATATTCCTTGGTTAGTAAACAGATTGCAGCTGCATTTCCTTTGAAAGGAATTGCCGTAAAAGCATCAATTTGATATAGCGGAAGTGAGTTTTCTTTGTTGGACATTATATCTCAACTTGCAAAAAT
>JAGLRO010000078.1 GCA_023136245.1 Candidatus Heimdallarchaeota archaeon | reverse complement strand
TGGTTGCAATAGTGTTTATATCTTCTATGAAATCAATAAGTCTCGTATCTGTTATTCTTTCCACTTCACTCTCAATAGCTATCTTTACTTGTTGGATTCTTGCATTATAATCTTCTATCAAATGCGGTGTATATGTTCGAGCTAAAACTTCACCTGTTTTTAGAAGGAAGAGAGCTGTTTCAAAATCAAGTAGAACGATCTTAATCTTTGCTCTTATGTGATAAATTATTGATAGTGATTCGAATTTAGCTTTTTCTTCTAAATAGGTTAGAATATCTTCAAGGCATTTATCAGCTTCTATTAATTCTTCTAGACTGAGTGTGATTGTGTATTTTTTTAGGAAAATAATAGATAATAGAACTAGTGTTCTTGAACTCAATATCTCATGCCCTAATTCATCTGCCAGTACCATTGCAGGTTGCAGAAACTCTTGAGCATTTCCATAGTTATTTTTCTTATATTCCATAAATCCTAGGAGAAACCAAAAAAATGATTTTTGAGTCGAAGAGAGTGTATCTTGACCTTCTGCATTTATCTCTGAAAGAATCTTCTCAACTTTATCTATCTGATCAGTATATAACAGGATTTCACTATACTTCATTTTCATTGTTAAATCCTTGAATTGATTATCTTCCAGTATTTCTAGTGCTTTATCCATTTCAATAATTGCTTTCTCATATTCTTCCTTTGCAAAGTAAACCTCTGCAAAACTTGAATGGAGAATGTATAACGAGCGAAGATCACATGACCAATTTTCAATTACTCTTTTGCTTTTATCATAATACAACATTGCTTCATCAAAGTGACCCATCTGGAGATAGACATCTCCAATACTCCCATTTATATGACCAAGTAATCTATCTATTTTTATTTCTCTAGCAATAGCTTCAGATTTCAAGAATATCTGATGTGCTAGTTGAAAATTTCCTCTATCCAGTTCAATTGTACCAATCGTACTATGAATTTGAGCAAGTAGAATTCTATCATTTACTGCTCTATTAATATTCAATAATTCTTCTGTTTTGTTCTTAGCAAGGGAAAGTACATAATTTGAACGAAGATAAGTAGCATCCAATTCAAGCATGTACATTTGTATTAATCTAAATAAGTCTCCCTGATACTCCTTCTCTTCATGTGCATTCAGAGCGACAAAATTAAAACAATTTTCTCGATTTTCTTTATAATAAACAAAATCCTGTTGTAAATATCCCTTAATTGATTCGATATAATAAATGAATGAAAAGAACAACGAACCTTTGAGATTTTCTTCTAGTTTAATTTTCAGCTCTGCATATTCATCATTTCTTCCTTCAAAAAGCAAACATAGGGAATACCAGAGTCCTAAACCGACTGATTGTATTTGGGAGTAGTAATCTCGAATTAGCTTAAACTTACCTCTATGATAGAAGATTCTACCCAGCAGAAAAGTGAAAGAAACTGATGGTGCTGATAATTTATGAAGTATTAAAAGAAGAACCTCCTCTATCTCTTCGAGATTCGAGTTTGGAGTAAGTTTTTTTCCTTCTACTATGCCCTCTTTCTCCTCATTAGATAAGAGATAAAAAATAGATGAAATTTCAGGAGGGAGAACATCCATCATTAGATATCTTAAATCTTTAATCTGTTAAAAAGTTAACTTAAGGAAGATGATACTACTCAAGAGAGATTTAAATAACTCTTTTCTTCAATTAAGAACGAAATAATAACTATACGAAGAATGTGAACTTACAAATGAAAGCTGATTCTCTCATCTTGAAAACAAAATCACTTATTTCAAAGCTCATGGAATATGGATTTACTGAAGAATTAGCAAAATCGATTCTCATCAAAATGTACTTGGTTGTTAAATTCAAGCTAGTAGAAGAAACATGTATAAAGGAGAAGAAGATTAGGTTAAGAAATATACTAGAATCAAATAAAATTCCATTCATAACTATTTGTCAGGAATTGGAAATATATCAAACTCTTAGCGAAGAAATTGATTCTGAAATACTTGAAAATTTACAACTGAACTTTAGTCATTTATCAGATAAAGAATTTTTCAACAACATATCTGAATTAGGTCATCAAAAGAGAGAAGGACAGTATTTTACAGATAAGAGAATTGTAAATCAAATTTTCGAAAACCTATTTAGAGATAAAGAAAAAGATAAAGTCGTTACAACAGTTGATTTTGCTGCTGGGTTAGGAGATTTTCTGCAACCATTATTGAGAGAAAAGAATTTTGAAAACTATGGTGTTGAACTTGATCCACTATCTTACGAATTTCTAATCTTCAATATTCTATGGAACCCAAAAATAGAGATGCAACAGAAAGCAAAAGCAATTCTAATGATAAAAAATGGAGATTCGCTTTTGGGATTTCAAAGTAATACTATTGATGAAATCAGAACTTCAACAGAAGGAAAAGAACTTCTAAATCAATATAGGAGTAAAAGAATTGAGATCTTAAAAAAGAAGCAGATTTCAGAAGAGGAAATCTTTGAGGTTATTACAATAAGAAAACGTTTAGAACATCTTAATTCAAAGTTTACAAGCTTCAATTGGTTCATCGATTTTCCCGAGATATTTATAGATGGTTCAACAAAGATTCTGAAAAATGCGGGATTTGATTTTGTTGTAGGAAATCCTCCATGGCTAGAGTATGCAGCGCTTGAACTTAGAAAGTATGATGAAATTTTCTCAACAGTGATGTTTTCAGATTTTCTCAAAGGTAAGTTTAATTTTTCTCTTCCTTTTCTGATTTTAGCTAATTATTTGTCAGTAAACAAAACAGGACTAGTCATCCCCCAAGGGATAATTTCAGAAACTTATGCGGCAAATTGGAGAAAAAGTATATTCAAGGAAAAAACGCTATACGAATTAGTTTTATGCGACTCTGAATGGTTTGAACACGTTCAAAATGAGTTTTGTTTAATCTTTCTGAATAAGAAAGAAAAAACAGATAGAATTTTGATTAAGATTCAGAGGAATAATCAGCAATTGATGGTAGATTATTCAAGTCTAAAACCACCTCTGTACAAAATATCGTTAGTTCCAACTGAGCTTTATGCTGAATTAGATACCATCTTCAGAAATTCAAATGAAATCAGTAATTACTGTGAAATTAGAAGAGGATTAACTCTTACTAAAAAATATCAAGAACATTACTCTGATGAAGAATCAAAAAGTAAAAACATACCAGAGATTAAGAAATTAATACGACATAATAGAATTAATGAAACGAATAGAGAAGGAGTCACAAATTACCAAGTTTTCTATAATGGAGAAAAACTGGTTTATGATAGACAACTTTTAGGTGCTCCAGGAACCCCGCAACTGTTTGAACAACCAAAAATTATTAGAAGAAATCGTGGAAGAAAATGGATGATTGGATTAGATACCTATGGAGATTTTTATGTAAATGATATCTTTGATATGATTATTCCTAATTTAGAGAAGATTTCTTTAAACGCACTATTTGGCTATCTCACATCTTCTTTGATCCAGTTCTTAAGTGAAAGCTACCTTCAAAGAGATATCACATCAAACACTGTTAGACAACTTCCATATCTAGATTTAGAAACTCAGCATGTAGAAAGTATCGATAAATTTGTAACGGAATGGCAAAACTCAGGAAAGAAGAAAGATGACACTTTACTGTTGAGAGAAAAGGTTGATGAGATTATCTTTAATCGTATTGATATCCCGGAAAGAATAATAAAGCAAATAAAAGAAAAAGCGGTTTTACATTGGGTTTAGTTTTATTAACAACATAGATCTATTGCAAAAAATCTGTGCTTTTATATCAATTTGCAGAATTATATATTGATGAGCTATTCATTTACAGAATCACTAACAAAACAACCAAATAATCTTAAAATAAGTAATAATCAAATTCTCGATAACCTACATTTTGTAGTTTCTATTTTTGATGAAACTAAAGGTCCTACGGTTCTTTACAATTGTTCTCCATTAGAAGGAGAAATTTTGGAAACACTGAATTTGAAAATTTTTCATTTTCTTATGCAAGGAGTTGATTTTGGTCCAGATAACTTTGCAAAGATAAGGGGAATTGTACAGATCCCAAAAACTCTTCATTTTACATCAGCTATTGATATTTTTGTTAAGAAGACTGATTCTGTTAGGAATGTTGATGTTTTCGTACCTCTTGTTGTCTATCTCATCTTTCCAAAAAATGATCTAATTATTTATGCAAGAATAGCCAAGTTTGTTGAAGAAGTTGTCTCAAAGAAATTCTCTAAAGGTTTTTCGGAAATTCCTTCTCTAGAAATGCTGAAACAGCTTATTACACAGCTCCAGAATCGTATCAAAGAGAGGAAATGGCATTAAAAGCAAATCAAATCCTTAAGATTCATTGATTTTACACAGTGATTCTAGAATTAATGTTGAAAAAAGAGATTTTCTGTATGTTTGTTTACTTTTATGTCTTACACTTTTGAAAAACAAAACAGTTGATTAAAGGGAGTGCTAACTAATTCTTAATGCTTGCTGGTTGGTTCTGTCTCTCTGATCCTGGAAGTTCGAGGAATATCCCCATTATAATATTCTTTTGCTAAAAACTCAGCAAGTGCATCTCTTACAAGTTCAGACCTCGAATTGTAATTCCCCGCAGACATCATTTCATTCATCCACCTAATCATTGCATCCGTTACTTTAAAGGTTATAAGTCGTTTTTTCATTTTTAGCCCCACAGTTAGACAAATAATATACGGTATTTTAATACATATATATTTTTTGTCGGTACACTTTTTATGTAATACTCGGGTGATACAACGTTAATAAATGATAATTAATTTACGATTCATTTGTATAAATTTTTTTATATTTATATTCTCAAATGATAAAATATTTTATAAATTGGTAAAATAACTAGAAACTCTAAAATATAATCAGAAAATTTCACATTCAAAAAACTGTTGAGAGTTTTAGCTAACTGAAAATAAAATTATTCTTCAATTCTTTTAGGGATTTCTTATTTAGTTTCTATGTTGAATTGCTTGAAGTCGTCTTCTTCATCTTCTTCTCCTTTCCATGTTGAATATTTCTTCATTATTGATTCAATATCACCTGAAATCGAACGAGCTAGTTCAGCAGCTGTTACATCTTCTAACTCCTCTCTAGGAGGTGGAGTAGGTTTCTGTTCTATTCTCATGATTGGTTCACCATATTCTGTTTCAGCTGCTTCTTTTTCTTCTTCTATTTTTTCTAACCACCCTCTGTATCTATCTATTTCTGCTACTTCACTTCTATGATCTCTAATCATTTGGAATATTTCTGTCCTTATTGGTTTTGAAGTATCCCAGCTCATTTGCCAGAGTAAATCTGTTTGATATTCAGAGTATTTTGTATTCATTTTTCTTTCCATAAAATCTATAAATTTGTAAAATTTTCCTCCTAATATCTCTGTAATCTTCCTCTCAGCTGTTTCTTCATTAGATTCTATACTCAAAACAGTTTGAATTCCTTCTAATTGCTGGAAGACATATTTTCGAATATAAGGCCACAAGTTTGGAAATCTGAGTAATTCTTCTCTTTCATTTATCTGTTGTAATTCAGGAGTGACTTCATCTCGTTTTGTTTTCTTTACCATTAATGATTGAACAAGTGCATCAATGTTTTCATAACCATTATTTTTAGCGATCATCTTGAGTGCTGAATCGATAGAATATAGTAAAGATGAAGGATGTTCCAACTTAGATTCTTGGAGTAGATCTTCTACTGCTAGTTCTGAACCAATAGCTCCTAAAGATAATGCTGCTCTACTTTTTACAGTGATATTTGGATCTTTTTTAAGAGAAACTAATAGAGAAGAAATGGCTTGGGGAGAAATGAACTTACCTAAAGCTCTAGATGCTGCTAATCTTATATTCTCATCGTTATCCATTAAACAGAAAATTAATGTTTCAATAGCTCTGTGATCTCCTATTTCTGCAAGTGCAGTAATAGCATATGTTCTATTCTCACGTGTATCTTGATTTACAACTTTGATAAGAGGTTCTACTCCTCCTTGATCTTGCAATTCAGCGAGCTCCAAAATGGCTTCTTCTCGCTTAGAAGGATCATCATGTTTAAGTTGTTTAATGAGCTTGTTAATATTTGCCATTCATATTAACAAAATGCCGAAAATATATAATTCTATTGTTTGAAAAAATGGACTATTTATATACTAATCATGAAAAAAATAGGTTGTTAATTGAGTTTTCTCCAAGAATAATCTTCTTTTGCTATCAGAGTTACAGCTGAATCTTCTTTCTTGTCAATAATTTTCATATTTGTGTCTTCAATTATCATCTCTGAAAATTCTAATATCTTAGGAAACCTAGGCATTACTTCGTATGGAAGTCTTTTTCTAGCATCACCAACAGACATGAAGCCTTTTGGTTCTAGAAAATGAGCATCTGATTTGAGGAATAATTCAGCATACTTTTTTGGATATTCCATATTGTATCCTGGAACTAGAGTTAAGCGTATAACCTTCCGTGTATCTAAAGAAGGCAATAATTCAATCGATTTATTTATTTTCTCCCAAGCATTTTCCTCTGAGGGTCTTGCTGTTTTTTCAAACAATTCCTTCGTTGGTGCTATCAGTGTGATGTAAAGTTGCGTTGGAAGTGTGTCAAGTTTTTCCAGAACCTCAGGTGTTGTACCATTTGTTACTAGAAATGTTGTCATCTTTCTTGAATGAAATTCATCTAATAACTCACTAATACGAGGATAAAATGTTGGTTCCCCACTAAGTGAAATAGCAGCATGCTTAGGATTATATGCCTCTAGGTATCTTTCATTGGGAACAGATGTATGAGCTTTGAAACCTGCAATTAGTTTTCTTTGCTCTTCTATCATACTTTCTACTATTTCTGAAGGATCATCCACTTTCCCTTGCATTCTTTCTTTATTATACCAAGATGCACTTCTCCAGCAGAAAATGCACTTTAGATTGCACCAAATTGTACTAGGAGTACATTGTAAACATTGGTGAGAGCTTATTCCATAAAACTTGTTCTTATAGCAAGTACCCTCTCCTTTCAAAGAATGTTTTAACCAGTTACATGTTTTTACTGCCGAGTGATTCTTTGCAATTCGATATTGCTGTTTTTCGAGCTTTAACTTTAGCTTATCTGGTATTTTGCAATATTCTTCACTCATTTCGTGTCACAAAATCACTGTTTTCAGTTTAACAGAATGAAAGAGAGAAGATAAAAATCTATTCTTCTACTAAAGATTCTACTGAAATTTCATCTAGAAAGCCAAAACGACTCTGATTACTCACCCAGCTTTGTGCTTGGAAATCGGAATCAAATGTCTTTATCTTGTCTTTGATTTCCTTATTTTTGATTTTCTTCTTCTTTTGAAATAGAAACGCAATATTCTGAATTATTTTACCCCTTGCTGCGAGTTTATTCGCAAATTCATTCCCCATAATTTCTGCCTCTTTAGGATCATAATGTGTTAGATCGATTAAGTAGAAAAGCGGTTTCTTCGCATTCTCAATTTGTTCATCCAAACATCTTTCAAATTCTTTAATCATCTTTTTTGAGAAAGATTTCTCAAAATTCATCCTCACAATTACTTGTGATATGTATCTCACATGAATTGTCATATAATCACTTTAAACGCTGTCTTCATTAACTTTGTTGAAATACTTAAAAACGATTTGTTTCAAACATTTTTCTCTTGAATTTGAAATCACTTCTATTCGAATAATTAATAAATAGTTGATAGAATTCCTTTTGTGGCTAGAAATATGGCGAATGACGAAACTCCTAGTAAAGATAGTGACAACACTACTCCTAAACAGACTTTCTTTAACAAAGCTAGGCAGATCCGACTAGTCATGTTTGCTATAGTTAGCACAATAGGTTGGGGGATAAACGAATTCATTGTATTTCTTATGCTCTTGCTTCTAAACTACATAACACCAGATGATTTTCTCTTTCGAATCTGGTTTTACGATGTATACAAAATCATAGTTGCACAATTTGTAGCTATACTACTTGTGATGATTTATAATTACTTTATTAATAAAAAATGGACTTTCAGGAAACAAGAACAAGAAGTTGATTTTAACAACCTTATTCAGTTCATCAAGTTTGCTTTAGTTGGAGCATCAGGAACCTTGATCAACTTAGGTTTAGTTCATCTATTTCACATTACATTAGGCTGGAATGAATATTTGGCAACTACCATAGGATTTGTTGTTTCTGTTTTAACAAATTTCATCTTGAATGATATATGGACTTTTAATCCTAGATTCGGTAATTCTAAAAATGATAGTAGTAATTAGGAACTACCTTGATTTTATTGTCTTCTATAAGTCAAAGATCCTTAGAAAATGAAAAACTTTATATTTACAATTATTAGTTATCTTGAATCGGGAGAAAATCACACTCCCTAATTAAAAATTAAACAGGAGTTAAACATATGCCGACTCTTTTTGCAGTATACAACCTGATTGAAAACACAAACGTTGAGGAATACGTCAAATATCTTACTGAAACGAAGATTCCAGGGATTAGAGGTGCTCCTTGGTGTACAGATTTTAATACTTGGAAGATAGATAAGGTTCTTGCGCCTGCAGTTTCTGAACCAGAAGGTGAATTACCATCGGAATCTCCTTACATGTATGTTGCCAAGATTGAAGTATCTGATTTGGATGCTATGGTGAGTTTTCTTGGCACTGATGAAGGGAAAGAATTTGTCAAGTCTTGGAGCGTTTATATTGAGCCTAAAGCAATCTTCACCCTGGGGCATGAAGTATAGTAGCAACCAATTCTAATTTTACTATATGGATTACCCAACCTCTTCTTTTTTTTAAGATATAATATCAAAACATGTACAGAACTTTTCTGCCATAGGAATTCTTGAGATTAAAAATCTAGATACAAGACAAAACAAAGGCCAAGAGCTTTGGATTAGCTCAAGG
>JAGLRO010000077.1 GCA_023136245.1 Candidatus Heimdallarchaeota archaeon | reverse complement strand
TATGTTCTATCCCTTAAAAAGTAATTCTAGTATTATATTCTGAAATTCAAATTATAATGAAAGTAGGTCACTAGCTATCACTCTAGCTATACTGGTTTAGAGAAAAAGGACTGAGCCATAGTATGATTTACACGAAGTTGATACCATGTCATACTTAGAATCGCTTGAAGCTGTGTTGGGATTAGTAATAGTTAAATATTATTTTTGTAAAGAAAGTTCTATTAGAGGCTAAGATTATGACTAGAGAGGTATCATCTCCAAACTACATTAAAAAAATCGCGTCAGCAGCATTTCCAGCATTGGCGATGTTAGCAGGTGTTGATCTTGGTGTTTTTGCTGCATTAAAGAATAAACCTATGGATATTCAGGATATTGCTACTACACTTAGTGTAGGACAAGACAAACTAGAATCCTTGCTCTATGCTCTTGTAACTGCAGAATTACTAAAATTAAAGGATAACCTCTTTTCTAATACAAGGGAAGCTAATCAGTTCTTGATACCTAATACTTCATCATATATAGGCACTCATCCATTTCTCAATCCGCTGGTAATGTGGTGGGATCATTATGGAGCTCTAAAGACCGCAGACACAATTCGAACTGGAACCTCCGCTCTAAAATATGATTTTGCAGCTAAATCGGAAGAGGAATTGAGGCAAGACTTTCAACATACTCAACCTATTGCTATCCGAGCCGGGCGCGAGCTAGTAACCAAATTCGATTTCTCTTCATATCAGACTTTGGTAGATGTTGGAGGTGGACCTGGGGGACTATCTATCGCTATTACTGAATTATGTTCCAATATCAAAGCAACAGTAATAGATATCGCGTCAGTTACTCCAGTCACACGATGGTTTGTGGAGCAAGCAGGAACGAGTGATAGAATTCAAGTTGTTACCGCTGATGCTGTTACTGAATCTTTAACTGGTCAATATGATGTTGCAGTCCTAAGGGCGTTCATCCAAGTACTTTCTCCAATTGATGTGTTCCATTCACTCAAAAATGTCTACTCCATTATAAAGCCCGGGGGAATGCTATACATATTAGGGCACATTCTAGACGACACACGCATCTCCCCACTTGAAGAAGTTTGGCATAAGCTTAGTAGTATCAATTATTATGATGTTCCATCGCCCTATACCGAGGAAGAACATCGAGAGTGGCTACTCAAAGCTGGTTTTGAACATATTGAAAGAAGTTTCCTACCCAATGATGATGGTGTAATACGAGCACAAAAACCACTTTGAAATTCAGGTGCAACTCTTGATAAGCAATGATAACTTATTATCATTGTATAATGGAAATAAAAATAAAAAGAGAAAATAAAGAGATGGTTTTAGTTTAAACCAATTATATTTCCGTCTTCAGTATAGTCCATTCTGTTAGCAGCTGGGACTGGAGGAAGTCCAGGCATCAAGAACATTCTACCACAGACAGGAACAATAAATTTAGCACCTGTATAAAGACGAACTTCATCTACATTCAAAGTCCAACCTTTTGGAGCACCCATTAAACCAATTTTATCTGAAAGACTAAGTTGGGTTTTTGCCATGCACATTGGAAAGTCAGCAAAACCAAGCTTTTCTATAGACGCGATGTCTTGGAGAGCTTGTGGAGAATATTCAACATCTTCAGCTCCATAGATTTTCTTGGAAATTTTCTCGATTTTAACTTTAATTGGATCATCTAGCTCATAAGCGAATTTAACATCACCTTCACCTTTCTCAATTGCATTAAGAACAGCTTCAGCTAAATCAACACCACCTTCACCACCTTTCATGAAAACTTGACTTTCAGCAGCAGTGACACTCATGGATTCACATTTGTCTTTAATCCATTTCATCTCTTCGTCATTATCAAATGGGAAGCGGTTGATAGCAACAACGGGAGGGATGTTAAATACATTAAGCATATTATCAAGATGCTTCTCGACATTTTCAAAACCTTTAGCGAGAGCGTCAAGGTTTTTCTCTTTTGCGACATTGAGATCAGTTATACCTCCATGGAGTTTGAGAGCACGAGCAGTAACAACTAAAACGACAGCGTTAGGTAAGGTGTCATATTGACGAGCAACAATATCGACGAATTTCTCAAAACCAAGATCAGCAGCGAAACCACCTTCAGTAATGGTATAGTCAACGAGTTTGAGAGCAAGCTTAGTGCCGATGATAGAAGAGTTACCATGGGCTATGTTAGCGAAGGGGCCAGCGTGAATGAATCCTGGTACTCCTTCAAAGTTTTGTACTAGGTTTGGTTTTATTGCATCTTTTAGTATTAATGCCATTGCTCCAACTGCTTCAATATCCTTTGCGAAAACTGGCTTATCATCATATGTATATCCTATTAGTATATTTCCTAATCTTTCTTTTAGTTCTCCCACATCTGTTGACAGAGCTAAAATCGCCATAATTTCTGACGCTGCTGTTATCACAAATCCTGTGTTTCTTATATCCCCACCCATTCTTCTTCCTCCAAGTCCAATGACGATATCTCTTAATGCTCTATCATTCATATCCATTGTTCTTGGCCAGGTTACTTTGGTTGGATCAATGTTACACTTATTTCCTTTTGTCAAATGGTTGTCAAGTAAAGCTGCAAGCAAATTATGAGCTGAAGTAATTGCATGTATATCTCCTGTAAAGTGTAGATTTATGTCCCACATTGGAAACACTTGAGAGTATCCACCACCTGTAGCTCCTCCCTTTATTCCAAAAGTTGGACCCATACTTGGTTCTCGTAATGCGAACATGACTGTCTTACCAATCCTTTGCATTGCTTGTGAGAGTCCTATTGTGGTTACTGTTTTTCCTTCTCCAGCTCTTGAAGCTGTCATTGCTGTTACAGCTATCAGTTTTCCATTTGGTTTGTCGGAATTAAGTATTTTAAGCATGGTTTGATAATTTATTTTTGCAACATGCTTTCCAAATTGCTCTAGGTCATCTTCTTCTAGACCTACTTTTGCAGCAATTTCTCTTATATTTTTCATATCTTTTGCTTTTTCTTGAGCAATTTCTATGTCTTTTTTCATAGTAATCATCAACTGAAAGTATTAATTGAGCATTTTTCATAACTTTATATTAAAAAATATTTGTATAGATAAACAAAATAACTTATAGTAAAATTCTAAGCTCGTAGTTGGTTAAATAGATACGTTCTAAAAGGTCTGTTGTCCTAATAGCCCAGACCTAAATGAAATGTGAACATCCTAGCTGCAATGCTGATGAGGACATTCTTTTTTATTGTCGCTTTTGCCGCGGTTCATTTTGTGAAAATCATAGAGATCCTCATACTCATAAATGCCAATCTTTCTATCCTGGAAGTCAACCAGGAGCTCAAACACCTGGTTCTTCTCAAGGAACACAAAGCCAAACTCCAGCAGATATTCTCAGACAATTTGCACACCAAGTATCACGATCTGCTCAGCAACAAGCTCAAGCTCAAGCTACTCCAATGACTTTCAAAGACGAAAAAAGCAGACGAAAATTCATAGAAAAGAGATTGATATCTTCTGGTGGATTATTCTCTCTAGGAAATGAAGTTCTAGATATTTTGTTTGGATTTTCTCTCATAGTACTAGTATTCGGATTATACCAGTATTTTCTTAGAGAAGATCAGAAGTGGATTGGTTTTCTTATCTCAGGAATGCTGGTTGGAACAGCTTTTGTCCCCCATGAATTAGCACATAAAGTAGTTGCAATTAGAAGAGGTCAATATGCTAGATATATTTTATGGGTGAGAGGATTATTGTTCACACTGCTTACTCTAGTAATAGGTATTGGGCTGATAGTACCTGGTTTTGTAGCAATAGTACCCTTAAGCAGACAAATGGATAAGAAGGACCTAGGATTGGTTGCTGTAGCAGGACCTGCAACGAATATTGTAATAGGTCTTGTTAGTTTGATTATAGGTTTATTAACTCATTATAGTGTCATTCCATTATCAGGTCTCTTTGCTAATCCAAACATCTTCATTCTTGTAGCACAGTTTAATGCTCTGATTGCTTTGTTCAACTGTATTCCCATCTGGCAATTAGATGGAGCAAAAATCTTGCGGTGGAACAAAATTGTTTATTTTGTGCTTGTTGCTATAAACATAGCTATATTTGTACCTGCATTTGTTTTAAACCCAGGTTTCTGGGGAGCAACCTAAAATTAATTATTGGGTTCAATCAAAAGAGATAATTATAGATATGAGATTTTGTTATGAAGGATGATCAAGGCATTGCTGAGAGCATTAGCTCTATGACGAATCATAGTTAGTCTGATAAAATATATTCTCGACCTATGAATTTATGCCTTCTTTTCTTCAATATTTCTATATTTTCAGCTCCTATCATTGCCATAGTAGTCTTCATTTCGAAGATATAAGAGGTTAAGAATTTTCGTAATTCTTCAATTCCTCCTTTCGCAGCTGCTTTCAGTATTGGAAGAGCTAATGCAACATAATCAGCACCCACAAGAAAAGATTTTACAGCATCCATTCCACTCCAAATACCACCAGATGCGATTATTTTGATATTTGATCCTTTTGTTCCTATTTCTGTATTCGCTATGCTTAAACCTGTGTTTATTCCCCAATTAAGAAATTCGGAAGAAATATGTTTTAACTCAGGGTTACGATATGATTCTATTTTGGACCAGTTTGTTCCTCCAACTCCTGCTACATCAATTGCATAGATATTCAAGCTAGACAATAATTCTGCATCATCTTTGGATAAACCTGTACCAACCCCTTTGATGATAATTGGAGTAGAAAACTGATTCGTTATCTCAGACAATTTAGGAAGTATTCTGACTAGATTTTTATCTCCTTCTTTTTGGAGAAGTTCTTGCATTGGATTTATGTGAATTGCTAAAGCATCAGCATCTATCATATTTACAGCTGTTTCTGCTTCCTTGATGCCATAACCACTCAAAAATTGTGCAATCCCAAGATTAGCAATAAGAGGTATGTCTGATGCTATATGTCTTACTTTGAAAGTATTAGAAAGGGTGGGTAGTTCTATAGCAGCCCTTTGAGAACCAACACCCATACCAATATTGAATTCAGAACAAATTTTCGCGAAAACTTCATTGTACTTCTTACCTTGAGATGAACCTCCTGTCATTCCAGAAATTAAAACTGGATAGTCTATTTTTTTTCCGAGTATTGTCGAGGATAAATCAATATCATCGGGATGATATTTTATTAATAATGAGGGATATAATTCTAGATATTTGAAACCATTAGAGCGATTATCGAATTGTACATCTTTTTCAAGACATATTTTGATATGTTCATCTTTTCTGGATGATGTTGTAGCACCATTTTGTTTATCCATATTTGATGTTAGAGACATGTAAATATAAAGTTTGTAGATTTAGGATAGGAATTCAGTGTTTGAGCAATTTTGTATCAAACAGAAAGGTTCAAAAGAAAGAAAGGACATATTAGAAAAAAATTACAATATGAGTGGAGAAATATGGAATTCTGCCCAGAATGTGGAAAATTATTGATTCCTAAGAAGAAGGGTAAAACCAAAATCCTTGTCTGTGCTAAATGTGGATATGAAAGCAAGTTAGAAGAAAAAGATCTATACGAAGTCTCAGATGAAGTTGAACACGAAGCAACTGAGGTAACCGAAGTTGTAGCTGTTGAAGGAAAGGAAGGTTTATCAGAAGCTGAATTAGAAGCAAGACGCGAGAGATTTATAGAAGGTATAGATTTCTTTGAAACGGAATAATAGTAAGGAAGAGAAGAATCAGACATCAAATAATCCGCTTTTAGTTATGGTACGATTTTCAGAGATTGCTATAAAAAGCACAAAAACGCGAAAGAGATTTATTGATATTTTGGTTGATCATTTACAATATATCTTGGAATCAAAGGAAATCAAAAAGTTTGAGATAATCAAAGGTTTCAGTCGGATATTCATTTCTACAACTAAACCTAATCTTGTGAATAATGTAATTTCGAGTATCGTTCCAGGAATTGCTAGTACAAGTATTGTTTATCAATGTAAAACAGAAATAGAAGAAATAAAAAAAGTTGTTAAATATAATTTTCTCGGAAAAATTAAAGAAGGTAGCTCATTTGCTGTTAGAGCTAAACGAACTGGAAAACACACCTTTTCCAGTATGGAATTAGGAGCAATCATTGGGGAATTTATACTAGAATCCAAAGATGAAAATTCGTTGCGAGTAGATTTATCTAATCCTGAATATCTTTTAAGCATTGAAGTAAGAGATGACAGAACATACATATTTGATAAGACTAGCAAAGGACTAGGGGGATTACCTGTTGGTTGTCAAGGAACAGTTTTAGTTCTTGTATCAGGATCAGATGAAGATATTTCAAACATTATAAGATTATATAAGAGGGGTGCCAATACATTGGTTTATGCAGTTGAACCAAAAGACAAAATCCCAGATGATTTTTTGATAACAATCGAGAAATTAATAGCTCTTCAACCTAACTTGAATAATTTCATTGAAAAAATACATTTAGATAATACAGAGATAGAAATTGAAAAATTTCTAGACTTTTATACTAATAACAAGTGCTCAGGGCTTGGTATGTCCAAGGAGATATTTGATAAAATATCAGATTCAATTCCTGTTTCAATTCCTGTTTTTATACCTCATCTAGTTACTGAAATAGACTATAAAATAATGCAAAGTATGAAGAAGTTCAGCAGCTAAATTCCGACCTTTCTATCAATCCATTTGGTTCCTTTTCTCCAAAGACTATTCCTTGAAATTTTTCAACTGTAATTTTCTCTTTTTTCCAAATATCTACTGAAAGATATGCTTTTCTGCAAGTATACGAAATAAATTCTTCCTCATTCCATCCCTGTTCTATTGGGACTTGAGGTAGTAAGAGACCCTGAAATCTTCCAAACTTAACAATCAGACCATCTCCTGGAATATTAATTTGATCTAATAATTCTTGTGGAGTTTCGTATTTTATCTCCTCTGGAGGTGTTAGAACAGTCACTTCGAAAATTATCTCTGATAATTCATCTCGTGAAACCGGGGGAAATCTTGGGTCGTTTTGTGTTGATTCACGAGCTAAAGCAATAATTTCTTCATTTAGAGAATTTATGCCTAGAACATAACCAATACATCCCCTTAAAGTGAACTGGTCACCTGTTTTTTTCTTAACCGTAACAAATGCTCCAGTTTTCATTAATGCTTGTTTAGGAATGTTTTCTATCGGTTCTGGTTTCTCTTCCTTAGTGATCCAACTTTCTGCAGCTTTTCTTGCAAGTTTTACAAGATAATATCCAGTTTCATCCTCAATTTTCATTCTCTTCACTTATCTTTGACTTTTCTATTATCTTTTTAATATCTTCCCAGTGACTCCCCATCCAAAATATTTTCTTACATGAAGTACATTGCCAAAAATCATTATAGAATTTAGCTGTTCCTTTAGGTATCTGATCAATTATTTCTGTCTTTTCTCTTCCTTTTAAACCACCATTACAGATACTACATCTCATCTTACTAGGAGGTACATCTAAAGAAAGATCAAGATGAGAATTTAGTTTTCTTAATTGATCAGTGATGCTTTTGGTAGGCATATTAAGTGATTTAATATTTCTTTTAGAACATTGAGCAATGATTTGCTTAGATTGAGAAAGTACTGTTCTATTCTCTTTAAGAGAAAGCTCTAGCATCTCCTCAACTTTTTCTTCTGATCGGTAAATTGTATCATAACCTAAAAAACGTAAAAAACGTGAGAGTTTCCCTAACATTGAGTCAGCATAAAATTTATTCATTACTCTCAATCAACTCTTCAGGAGGAGCACAATTGGGGCACTTGTATAATCCTTGACTGAAGAGGAGTTTATCTGAATATTCACGACAGTCATCACAATATCCTGCAAAATCACCCAATTCTTCTTGCTTTTGTTCTTCACCCATCACTCTCAGATATTCTTGTTCTAACAGAATCAATTGTGGTACGACTTTGAAGATATCCGTGTCAGTGCATATTCCAAGTAACTTACCTTCATTTCCTGTAATTACTAAATGCCTGATTCCTTCCTTAAACATTGTTTGCATAGCTTGGATTATCGTTAGAGAAGGTGATGCCGTTAACAATGGTTTAGACATAACATCTGTAGCATAGACATTTACAGCACTAGCGTTTTCAGCTATTACATGTTTGATGAGATTTTCTTTAGTTATTATTCCTACTGATTTCCCGGATTTTTCAACAACTACAACTGAACCAATCTTATTTTTAATCATTAGTTTTGCACAAATTTCAGCAGACATTTCTGGTTTAACTGTTACTACATTTTTTGTCATTATCTCCTTTACTGCCATATCGAATTTTTGTTTATCAAAGATTGATTTCAATTTGTTTACCATCCAAGTTTCTTGTGTATACAAATATTCCTCGCACTTTAAAGGTTTTACATTTATTTTCCTTTTAGTATACTTTTCCTATATTAAAAATTCAGAATCTCCAGGTATAAGGGGAAGGAAATCATTAACAGTTAGCACTTCGATTTTGTATTTCTCATCTTCAGGACTCACAGAAATCAACTTATCCCTCACAGATTTTGCTATATTTCCCTTAGGAATATCTCCAGGTTTCAATCGCAAGAGTAAATCAGTCTGGTTTTCAATACTTTCTACAGGACCAGCAATAGTTTGTGCATATTGGTCATGAAATACAACTCCGATTGCATGGTTGATTTCAATGTTTTTGAAATACTTCTTCTCACCGTAAATCATGACACTTCCTTTTGCTAAGAATTGACCTGAGGGAGGAGACAAACTAACTTGATCAGGAAGAACTGAATAAACATCACCTACTAGTTTTTTGTCTTTCCACAAACTAGAAAAATTAAGAGCGAATGCAGCTATCTTTTCTTGACAACCTTCTTTCAAATTGATTTGACCTTCTTTTACTACAACATAGGGCGCACCATGAACATCTGCATGGAAAAACAAGTCATTATCGTCCAGATATGTTTTCAAAATTCTTTCATTAGTCTTAGCATCTGTACCCCCAATAACAACATGATCCCCACATAAAAACCAATGAAATTTCTCATACCATCTTTTTGTTCGTTTAATTGTCATTGGTTTAGCTTCGACTTCCTCAATAATCTCTTGCTGCTTTGATTCTGATTCAGTAATTTGTTTCTGAGTACGAAGTATTGCTTCATCTGCACCAGGTATCTTTCTTCTAGCTTTTTTTGAACGCTCATAGAAAGAGTTTGCACTATCTGCAACAGAAATTGTGAAATCTAATTCTACTATTTCTTGCTTATTTTTGTCATCCTCATGTAATTTTAACCAAATTTGCTTATTCTTCGGTTCTATTTTTTCAAAAATTGTTGCAGAAGAAATGCCTTTTTCGATACCTAAAAGTATTTTTTCCTCAATATCCTCCCATTTTTGCCCATTTTTTCTTGCTTTCATAATTGTTGTGAGCAGTTCATCAACTTCAGTAAAATGAGCATAAAGTAAATCTCCTTTTCTTTTTTCATTCTTTTCTTGTTCTTTTAGGGATTCTAGATGCTCTTCTTGATTAGCAAGAATCTTCTCCAGTTTTGACTTCTTTCCAGAAACTTCAGCTTTATCTTCTGTATAATCAGGTTCTTCTTCATTTAATGAAAAAAAGTCGTCGATAGAATCATTCATTGAATTGATTTCAACTCCCTCAAGGTCTTTATAACGATCTAATGGAGTTGGAGTAATGTCCACAATTTCTCCATCATCTAGATATTTTGTGCAGTTGTAATTCTGATTTATGATATTGTCTTGAAGCGTTTTGATTGCAACGAATAGTCGTTTATTTTCTTCTTCATTCAATTCTTTTGTTTGTGTTGATTCAATTTTCGCTTTTGCTAGGATATCTCTAGTGTACACGGGACCTAAACCAAGTAATTCGTTCAGAAATGCTGTTGTTTTTCCATTGAATTCCTCGAATTTTTCAAGAAATTTTGTTTCTGTAAGAGTAAGAATATTTTCATCTGAGGAGGGAGGGTATGCAAAAGTCCTTCCCGGATGTATATCTCGATCTCTCATTCTCCTATATTTATAAGCCAAAATAATTTTATCATTTGGACCAACTAAAATTATGTTTCCTTCTCCAAAAAGCTCCAAAACCAGTTTATAAAAACCATCTTTGTAAGCTATTTCAAAAGCTATAACTCTATCTAATTTTATCTGATAAAAGTCTTTGATAGGCAAGTCTCTGATATGTTTTCGTAGTGATAATATCTTATTATTAGGTGTAGAGGGTTTCTTTCTTAGATATTTAGTTATGTGGAATCGTTTCCCTAATTCGAAAATTAGCTCAAACGGACTTTCTGTTGACTTGCGAAACCTTAATATAACCCGATTTTCCCCGACTGAGTAAATATTGTTAATCCAACTATTAACAATCTTTGGGCGTATTTCAGCGACCAAAGCTGCTATATCAAGACTAGATAAGGATGTCTTCATTACAATCACAGGTGATAAACTTGCGCTTCGATATAAAAGATATATTCAATCGAGTTAAAAATTATTTGAAACTGAAGATAAGTAAAATGTTCAAGAATATAAAGAATGGTTTGAAACCAAAAAATATTGCTAATAAAATTAAAAATTTGCCTCGAATGGATCAAGTATATTGGACAAAATTGTTAAGTGGAGTGGTAGCAGGCATTATCTTTGGGGTATCTAATTTTAGAAGCTGGCCAGCAGCTTTAACAATGTTTGGTCTTTTCGTTATAATTTCAACTACATGGTTTCTTGTTTTACGAAATATAGAACCAGGTATCAAGATTCGTCAATATTACACCTCAGCATTATTCCAATACTTTATAACAATGATAGCTATTTGGACTATCATCCTTAATGTAATGCATGTTCCTTATGCAGATTTCTAATGTTTGTTTATCTAAAAACCAATTGATGAGGTAAGAAAATGAGCTCAAAAAAGAAGGTTAAAACAGAAGCAAAAGAAGACATTCCAACAAGAATACCTCTAATGCAAAGACCAAGATTCAATCTGTTTTATACTATGATGGTTATAGTTTTATTCAGTGCTGGGATCATTTTGTTGATACTTTCATACTCAATTTTCTCTGATATTCCAAGTCTTCTCTTTGTTTCATTAGGAGTTCTAGGTTTGGGTATTATTCTACTCACAATGCGTTCTTCATATAAGAAAACAGCACCTTCCGTAGAAGAAGAGGAAGAAGCTAAAACAGATGATAGTTTAAGGATGCGAAACCGATAATTCTTCGAAATTTGCTTTAATTTTGAGTAGAATTTCTAATTTTCGTAATACTTTAGAGTTACCAACAGTCAAATATTCCGACATTAATCCTCTATCGAAGAAAATGGAAGAACTGATATTTCAAGAAAAAGTAGGAAAATTTTTAGATAGATACGGTAAAGTGAAATTCTTAAGAGAAGCTAGTTTAGATGGTTCAGATAGAATTTTACCTTTTATTGTTGAAAATGAAGATCAGAAATTTGCTGTTTTTGCATTTCATTGGAAGAAAAGTATAGGTACTAATACTATAATTAGAACTGAACACAAAATTAGTGATATGAATTGTGATGGAGCTATAGTTATTGGAAACAGATTTTCTCAAAATTCTTATGAT
This sequence comes from Candidatus Heimdallarchaeota archaeon, assembly GCA_023136245.1. GTDB lineage: Archaea > Asgardarchaeota > Heimdallarchaeia > Heimdallarchaeales > Heimdallarchaeaceae > UBA460. The sequence goes on along the minus strand of JAGLRO010000077.1, from coordinate 4,700 downwards.
ATGGTGAGTGACACTAATAAGCGAGGGAACAAAAGAATCATTCTCATAAAAATGGAAGAATTGGACGAGATATTAAGTATTAGTGGATATTGATACAAAACAAATACTCTGTGATTTTCAGTGAAATCTATCATATTCAGTTGATTTTTTCCTTCATAGATTTCATACTTTTGCTAAGATGAAGAAACATCAAAATGAAAAAAGTGAAAAATGATTCTGAAGGGTTACAGAAACTTTAAAAACAAATTTAACTAACATTATTCGGCATAATGATTTCACAAATACGCGAACCTTTATCGAAGATTGTTCAACCAATAATTATTTTCTTTGCCAAGATGAAAATACATCCAACTGTATTTACAACAATTGGTTTACTATTATCAATAGCGACTGGTGTTTTCTTGGGTTTAGACAATTTTCTAGCAGCTTTTATTCTCATCTGGATTGCTGGAGCCATGGACTTTCTTGATGGAGGAGTAGCTAGATACTTGAAGCTAGATTCCAAAAAAGGTTCTTTCTTAGATAGTGTAGCAGATCGTCTCAGTGACATCGCTGTTTTTGGAGGATTAATCTGGAGTGAACCAGTAGATGGAATAACAGGAACAATTATGGTGGGAGCAGCGTTGATGATAAGTTATGTCCGAGCAAAAGGTGAAAGCGTTGGAGTACAAAGAATGGCTATAGGTATAATGGAAAGAGCAGAAAGACTGATTTGTTTAACATTATTGCTTTTCATAGCTCTTCTTGTACCAAACGAAGGTTTTCTTATAGGAAGATACGTCCTATTTAATGAAGCAATCTCCTACTTCTCAATAGGATATATGGTTTTAACAGGATTATGTGTAATTACTGTTATCCAGAGATTCATATATGTATCCATTCAATTAACAAAAGCTGAAACCGCTCCAGATGCTTGAAGAATGAAGAAGAAGAGAAAAATGTTGTCTATCGCCCAAAGGGGAAATGTTTTAATTCTCTAACAAAATTCTAACTCAGAAATGGTGATATGGTGCCTAAAAGCAATTACATTAATAAAAGGGGTAAGAAGAGTATCAATGATATAAAGGGAGATAAGAACAAAGAACCAATCAAAGATGTTTTTCAAACAAGAGATATTGTGAAAGCTCTCTCTGCTGAAATTGGTACATTAGTGGAATTATTCTTGGGAGGAGTTTACAATTTAGATGTAGCAGAGAATTTCGCAGATTCAATAATTAGAGTGTATAACAAGCTTAGAAGTGAAGGAATTACTAAGAAAACAGCTGAAAAGATAATTTGTGAATATTCAGCTAACTTAGATAGATTCGCTTCAATGCTTAAAAAGAAGAACGATTAAGAATTAAATAGATTACAGCAAGATAACAATCTCTTCTTAAGAAACTGAAATCAGAAAAAAGAGGAAATCAAATGAAAATATTCCGACCAATAAGTACAATTTACTATGGTTTTGTTCTTAAGATTAAATCTCAATGGTACTCCAGAAAAAAAAGAAAATTAAAAAGAGCAACCAAAGTTTTCTTGAAAGAGAAACTAAAAAACGAGGAATTTAGTGAGGAAATAACCAATAAAGTCATTAACAATTACTTGAGTTTTGGGGAAATAATTTTCGATAGGAAAATACTGGAAGGAGCTTTAAGTATTGATCGAAAATTGATAGGTAGTGACAAGAAAACCTCAAAAAAGGCTTAAGCATGTCTTAAATTAAAGAAGAGGAAGGTTTTTGTAAAGAATCTCGCTTGCGGAATATTTATTTTATTGATTTACAATATTATTATTGGGTTATTCTATGTCTAAACCAAAGAAGTATAAAGGAGAAACAATTTTCGATCATATTCCAGATTATTCGCCAACAATAACTGTTGACAGTCCAGTTTTTACTAAACTACCTCCAGAAAAAAAAGATTCACGTCTAAAGGATGTTGAAAGAGAGGTTATTCAATACTGGGATATCTTGCACCCAATGTTAAAAGAATACATCTTAATGATTATTCGATATTTAAATGATTTTGGGGAAGGAACAGAAGCAATAAGTCACCTAAGGCGCTCATTGGATATTGAATTAGATAATTCATCGGAACTATCTGAAGAGAATCGAAAGCTAAAATCAGAACTCTCGAATATTGTATTAGAAAAAAAATCTATTGAAGAGAAAATAAGCGATATGAGAAAACAAGCACCTGCTGTATCAGGAGAAGAACTTCAGTCTATGAAATTAATGCTATCATCAAAAGCAGATCTAACAGTTGAGAACTTTGCTGACATGCTGAAAAAAGCTGTGCAAACTGCGAAGGAAAGCGAGGAAATCAAGAAAGCAAAAGAAGATAGAGATAAGATGAGTAAAGAACTTGAAGATGCAAAGAAACACTTTGAAAGGACTCAAGCAGAAGTTGGAGAAACATTCCAGAAAAAACTCTTAGATTGCCAAGCTCAAATTGATAAGCTTGAAGAAGAACTAGCAAAGAAAACGTAAAAGTAAATGGTGAAAAGAGTGAGAAAATGGAATTTTAAGTTAGTATTAGCTGGTGACGGTGCTGTTGGGAAAACTTCAATTCGAGAAAGATACATGGGAAAGGGATTCACTTCAGACTATCTGAAAACTATTGGTGCAGATTTTGCTTCAAAAAAAGTTACAGTTGGAGAAGAGGATGACATAACTTTTCAAATTTGGGACCTAGCAGGTCAAGATAGTTACCAAGCAGTTAGAAGAACTTTCTATAAAGGCGCAATAGCTGGACTCATGGTCTTTGACGTTCAAGATCCTAAAACCATGACGAATCTCAAAAGTTGGCTAGATGAATCCAGTAAAGGATCAGATAATAGCATTTTGGTGTATTTTGTAATAGCTAATAAGATCGATTTAGAGGACAAAAGAAAGGTCTCGCGAGAGATGGCAATTGATTTCTGCAATCGTCTTGAAACAGATACTGGCATTAGATTCTATTACTGTGAAACAAGTGCTTTAACTGGGCAAAACATTGCTGAAACATTCGATTATCTTTCTTATAAATTGCTTGAAGCAAATAATGTTCAAGACCTTATTACACCTGAGCTACCTGATGGAATCATGGATGTCAGAGATATTAAAGCAGCTGTAGTTCCTTTGAGTGGTGAATTCGCGACAAAAGATGAATTTTCAAAGTTGGAGAATAAAGTTGACAAATTGGAAAGTAAATTAAAGACAGTCCAAACTATAATGAAAAAATTGGTCGAAAAAATACAAGAGTAAGATAGCTTATCTTATTACTTTCTTTCCACAATCTGTACAGAATTCTGCTCCTTCTACAAGTAATGTTGAACAGGTGGGACAGCGTTCTTCTCTGTCTAAATAGTTCTGACTTTCTTGTCCAGAAGAAAAGTTTGTTGGTCCCTTTGTTGATCTATACTCGGATGATTCTTTTTGTGCATTAATCCAATTGAGGACTGGAGGTTCTAGATTTGTCTGAATTAAGTTCTCATAATTGGTGAAAGTTTTAGCATCTGTAACTGTCATAAAGATGAAATTAATAGTTAACAGCAGTAGAGTTATACTTATCATAAAAAAGTCCCACTTCACTAAGATAAGCTGAGCTGCAGGATTAATTACTGCGGTGATTATCTTAAAGATTGAATTTATCCCTGCGAGAATAATTGCAGATGGTAAGATAAATGAAAATAAACAATATTCTAAACTTCTCTTAATACTGAATTTTGGAAATTGTAGAGCATCATTGAAATACTGAAAAATCCCTGAATCTCTTAGAGATGTTAGTATTTTTGCAATTCGGAAAGGAGGAGAAATAAAAGAATACAGCAAGATTAGCAGAACTGAGAACGTATATATTGATGCATTTAAAAGCAAATTATCTGTGAAGCTAACAACTATTTTCAAGCTAACTGTTACTATGAGTCCAACAAATACTAGGTGAATCCCATGAATTATAGAGAAGGAAAGAAAATTTCTCTTAACTTTGTTTAGATTAATATTCATATCTTTGGATAGAATCTTTGTAGTTCTTTGGTTATTCAAGAAGAGCAGTATACCAGAGATAAATGTTGAAACTATTAGTATTGATATCTTTGATAACAGAGATGATTGAGGGTACAAGATAATTGCTCCAATAGTCCCTATTTGAAGTAGCAAGAATATTGTTGTAAGAATTCCCAGTGAACAATTGAACAAAATCTCGTGTAATTTCATATTCTTAAAAGGATTGACAATAATTTTGGGTTGATTGAAAGAGTCAACATATTTTATTTGTCCCTTCATTTCAAATGGGATTGCTGAATCAGATATCTTCCATGCATATTGCTGACTTAGTTCAGAGAATTCTGAATCAATAATGGTAGTTTCAATAGGCTCATCTCTAAAAACTTGTCTTTGAGCTGGGTTGTTCATAGGAGGAATAAATGAAGCTTCGGTTGAAGGAGGTGTATCACTTATTTGTGTCTGCAACTCAGTACCACAAACAGGACAAAAGATTACCTTAGAGGGTAATATGGAATAGCATATAGGACATTTCTTCATAGAAATGAGACTCACCTATGTTTCTTCCGGTTTAATCTTTAAATAAGAACGCAATACCTACATATTTTATCGGAGATTGTGTTTAGTGAAAAATAGAAACAAAACAACTATTTCTTTAGAATGATTTCTCAAGAAATCACTATTTCGAGCAATTTAAATAATTTAAGCTGTGATAGTATATTGGTTAAACTATATG
>JAGLRO010000076.1 GCA_023136245.1 Candidatus Heimdallarchaeota archaeon | reverse complement strand
ACATTGGTTCTTTCACCGATTCAAGAACAGGTTTCAGATGTATCAGAATTGAATATAGAAAACGGTGATGTTCTCTTAGTCACAGGAGGTGGAAGAGGAATAACTTTCAAATGTTTAGAAGCTATTTGTAAACAATCCAAACCTAAAGTTGCAATTCTCGGAATCGAGGATATTTCAAATTTGAGCTCTGATCAATTGAAATTAAGTGATGATGAACTAAAAGATAAAAAACAACAAATGATTGAAGAACTAAAACTGAAAGAAGAAAGAGTAACACCTGTCTTAATTGAGAGAAATTGGAATCAATTCGTCTTTAATCTAGAGGTTTTACGAAATCTTCAAACTCTTAAAGAAATGGGTATCGAAGCTGAGTACTTTAGAACAGATGTTACTAAAACTAAAGATGTTGAAATAGTTATCAAGAAGATTGAACAAATATTCAAATCACATATAACACACATTATCCATGGTGCAGGTTTGGAAGAATCGAAACAATTCAAAAAGAAAAAATTTGGTTTTTCAAGACTCATTGTTGCTGTAAAAGTAGAGGGTATTTGGAATGTTCTTAATGCATTAGACAAGAAAAAACTGAAAAGGTTGGTATGTTTCACTTCAATAGCAGGAAGGTTTGGAAATCCTGGTCAAGTGGATTATTCATTTGCAAATGGTTATCTTTCAAGACTTTGCTGGATGCTAGATCAAAAAGGAATCTCTTCTATAGCTTGTGATTGGTCTGCCTGGGGAGGTATAGGTATGGCAACTAGAGGTTCTATTCTTCAGATTCTTAAAGCGCAAGGAATAGAACCAATTCCTCTCGAAAGAGGGATACAAACTTTTGTAGATTTATTCTTTGACAAAGATAACAGAGAAGTGGTGGTCTCTTGTGGATTAGGGCCATTTGATAAAATTGAATCATCCTCAAGAAATCTGAAGAGCAATAAGTATCCTATGATACATACGGTTGAATACACTAAGCCAGTATTTAGAGCTGATTATACAATCACAACTCAAGGTGATTTTTACATGTCAGATCACCAGATTCAAGGAACGCCTATATTCCCTGGTGTAATGGGATTAGAGTTGTTTGCTGAAATGTATTCTTTAGTTGAAAGAAAGGAACCTAACATTTTCAAGGATGTTGAATTCAAAGCTGCGATAAAGCAACGTAAAGACAAATCTAAGGAAATTTATGTTGAATATAATGCTTCACAAAAAACTATGAAATTAAAGTCAGATTTCGTTCCTAAAATCGATGAAAAGAGGATTATTGAAACAGAACACTTCAAAGCAACAGTTGATTCTTCAAAGAGAAAATTGAGTAGAAAGAAGAAAGCAATATCCATAAATGAATCAAAGATTGAATTACTAACAAAAGAGGATATTTACTCAATTTTCTTCCATGGAAGTAGTTTTCAAGTACTCGAGAAATTGGTAGAACTCTCTGGAGTAAAGGCTATTACAAAAGTCAATATTCCAAAAGAAAAACTCTTCGCGGTTTCAAAATATAAAGAGCAAATACGACCATTAACAATTGAAGCAGCTTTTCAAACTGCTGGTTTATATGATTATATTGTTAATCAGAAAACGTCATTGCCATCAAAAATTGAACAAGTTAAGATATTCTCAAATAATTCTCCAAAGTATGTGATTTCCGAATTCATTACGATGGATGATAGCTTTAGTTACTACAATATTGATGTAATTGATGATAAAGGAGATGTTATTGTTAGATTAGAACGTTTAGCTCTAATACATACACAATTTTCTTTTAAGATAGATGCAGATATGTTGAATAAACAAACACAATTAAAAGAATATTGGGAAATTTCTTCAACTTTTGAAGAAAATGAAATGAATGTTGTTCCAATCAAGAAAGTGACTAATTATCTATCTAACAAACCTGAAGAAGTAATGGGTTTCTTATCTACTCAAGAAAAAGCAGACTTTGATAAAATAAAGAATGAGAAAAGAAGAATAGAATATTTATCTGGAGTTATTGCTACAAAAGAACTATATTCAGCAATTCAGGAAGATTCTAGTATTTCTCAAGAGATAGAGGTTCGAAAACTATCAAAAGGTCAACCTTACATCTTTGATAAAAGAAAAGGTAAGAAAAGCAAGCTGCATTTGTCAATTTCTCACTCTGGAGATTTTGCTATTTCAACTTTGAGTAAAAGACCTGTTGGAATTGACATTGAGAAGATAGAAACAAGAAATGAAAGTTTCTATAAAGAAGCATTCACTGAGAAAGAGAGAGATGTGATATCTAATGATAAAGACTTAGGAACAATCTATTGGACAATTAAGGAAGCTATCTCTAAAGCTTTAGGTGAAGGATTACATATAAATCTGAAAGATGTCGAAGTTACCTTCGACAAGAAAAGTAAAAACTTCAAAGTAGATTTTTCAAATGAAGCTAAAGAATCCCTACCCTTTGGATCTAATTCCTTCAAATTAAAGAACAAAACTTCAACAAACTATTCAATCAGTTTATGCGAAATTGAAAAAAGGAGTAAGAAAAATGAAAGTAGAAGGACATGAAATTCCATTTAGAGAAGAAAGAATAGATGGTTACTTATATTTACCTGAAAAAGAAGAACAATCCCCTCTGATTATTGCTCTGAACGGTATGCCTGGACTTGATCCCATAAAAGAAAAAGATAGACTAGCTCCCATTTTTACAAAATCTAAGTTTGCTTACTTTGCTTTTGATTATACTGGCGTTCGAAAAAGTTCAGGACTCTATGAATACTATTATTCCCATGAGAATATCAACAAAATCATTTCTTACCTTTCAAAACATCCAAAAATCGACTCTTCTAGAATAGGGTTATTCGGAGAGAGTTTTGGGGGTGCAATGGCTTTATCTCATGCTACTAGAGATAAGAGAATAAGATGTTTAGCAATTCGTTCTCCTGTTTATGATACAGAAAAAATCCCTAGATTGAAGATATTTGAGGGCTTAGCTCAATTGTGGCAGAGAGATAAGCAAATGAGAATACGCTATGTAAACCTAAAGAAAGAATTTCAACAGCAATCAAAGCTTTACAACCCTATGAAACTAGCACCTCTATTACAAGTACCAATTAGAGTAATTACTGGAGACAAAGATGAGATTTTATCGGAAAAGCAGATTCAGAAATTTTTTGATAAAATCCCTTCAAACTTAGATAAAAAATTTATGATTGTAGAAGGAGCTAATCATAATTTTTCAAAACCTAAGGATTTTGAGATAATGAAAGACTTCATTCTAGATTTCTTCATTGAGACGCTGTGAGTCATCTCTTAATTTCAATAAGTAGTTGATCTTGTGAAACATTATCCTCTTTCTTAACATAAATCTTTGAAACTTTTCCATCAATTGGTGAAAATATTCTATTTCTCATCTTCATAGCCTCTAAAATTAACAACTCATGGTTTTTTGAAACTTTTTCACCTTCTTTCACAAGAATTTGTATGATTTTTCCTGGTATTGGAGCTATAATCCTTTTCTTACTTTCTTGTAATTCCTTTGAACCTTTCACTGAATGTGGGATGTAAGGTTTAACAGAGAGAGATGCGTCCTCCCCATCTACTAATATATCATTCCCTTTGACTTCTACTGTGAATGAGTGATTATCTACTTGAACCTTGTAAGTATTTTGAATGCTTTGGGAAATTCTAGTTGAAAAGTGATCCCCATCTACTTTTATATCTCCATTCTTCAGTACTTCAACGATATATTCTCTTCCTTGAAAAGTTACTTTCTTCTTCAATGTTTAATCCTCTGCGAGTAGTCATGGAAAATTTCGTTGCTGTTCAAATTTACTTTGTTGTTTCCATCTATTATAATCTTCGTTTCTTTTTCTGAATCCTTTAAGAAGATTAGTGTTCATGCCTTTATTTAGTGTATGAATTCTATATGCAGCAGCAATTTTCATTTTCTCATAATGAGACAGAATTTCTTGAATCTTGTTTATTTCAAGGAAATCAGTTGTGATCTCTCTTGACTGAAACTCATGATTTTCAAGAATTGCTTTGTGTAATGAGATATTAGAAGTGATTCCAGCAATTGTCAATTCCTTTAATGCTGAACGAGATCTTTCTATAGCTTCTTTTCGATATTCACCCCAAATAATAAGTTTTCCAATCAAAGAATCATAGTTATTTGGCAGTTTGTAGGAGGGATACAGAAAAGTATCAAATCGTACAAAATTTCCTCCTGGTATATTTAAAGCTGAAACTACACCAGATTGAGGATAGAACGATTTCAATGGATCTTCAGCATTTATTCGGAACTCTATGGCATGACCTCTAAGAGTAATGTCCTTTTGTTTGTATGCAAGTTCTTCATCGTTTGTAATTCGTAATTGTTGAGCTACTAAATCGATGTTGGTTATCATCTCAGTAATTGGGTGTTCAACTTGAATTCGAGGATTAATCTCATTAAAATACAGATTTCCTTCTCTCCAAAGAAATTCAGCAGTTCCAGCATTAGTATATTTCAGCTTTTCAGCTAAAGAGCATACTTTCTCACCTAGATCATTTCTTGTTTTATTATCAAGAAAAGATGGAGCTTCCTCAATGATTTTCTGGTGAGATCTTTGAATTGAACACTCTCTGTCTCCAATATGTACAATATTCCCAAAATTATCAGCTAAAAATTGTATTTCTACATGTCTCGGGGAAGAAATATACTTTTCAATAAAAACTTCTTTTCTCCCAAAGAACTTCTTGGCAATTGATTGACATCCAAGTAAGCTCACCTCAAGAGATGAAGGAGAGTTAACAATCTCCATACCTTTTCCTCCTCCTCCAAAAGCTGCTTTGATGATAATTGGGTATCCTATTTCTTCACAAACACTTTCTGCTTCAGAGAGTGAGGTAATAGCTCCTGCTGATCCGGGTACAGTTGGAATATTTGCTTCTTCTGCGTATGTTTTTGCAATCAATTTATTTCCTAACTCTTCAAGAACTTTAGAAGAAGGACCTACAAATTTAATTTTTGTTTTTTCGATTTCTGATGCAAATATACTACTTTCACTAAGAAATCCATATCCAGGATGAATTGCATCTGCACCTGAATCATGAGCAATTTGGATTATTTTCTGAATATTCAAATATGTATCTTGAACAGCCCCTGTTCCTAGGTGATAGGCTTCATCTGCCATCTTTACATGTAATGCTGAGGGATCCTCTTCTGAAAAAATAGCTATTGATTTAATGTCTAATAAACGACATGCTCGTATGATTCTGACAGCTATCTCCCCTCTATTAACTATCAGTACTTTATCGAGCATGATGCTAATCAGCTGTGAGGCAATATATAAAGTCTTTTTTATTATATATCTGCAAAACATTGAATTAAAAATCCAAAAAAATCGAAATACCTTTCAACAGTTTTGGAAATGATTGAAAACCTGTTTAAGACATGCTGATAATATCATAAGATTCATCTTTAGTTACAGATTCAGATGACAACATGTACGTCCATCGATCAATTAAATCTATTAGTTTTTTTTCTGAAGCATTGTCAAATTCAAAATCCTCTTCCTTTTGAAGATTGAAAATGTGAAGATTTTTCTTCTTCTTATCGTATTTTGCTTCCATTCTTGCTATGAACTCACCTTGATAAAGCAGTGGATATACATAGTAACCATAAATCCTATCTTTAGGTACTTTGTAGACTTCCCAAGTATAATCAAAATCGAATACTCTCTTTGTTAATTCTCTATCCCAAATTAGTGGATCCAAAGGTGCAATAGCTCTCATTTCATCATCAAGATTTTGTTTTAGTAGATTCTCCCAATCTGCTGATACTCCATATCCTCTTTCGTCTCCTTCAATCCTTAATACTTTAGGACTATTGTTTTCTTCTGTTCTTTCAAACCATTTTGGAGATAGGCGTTTCTTTTTTCCAAACACAAAATTGTTGGACTCTGTGATTTTAACTTTCCCTAGATTGATTAGTGGATAATGTTTCTGTTTGATTAAGAACTTGTAGTAACTTATTTCTTCATCATTCAGATTTGCTTGTTCAAGAAGCGTCTTATCAAAAAAACTCTCAATTAGATCATACTTTTTCCGCCAATGTTCATCTCTTTCACAAATGACAGCTTTACCTAAAATCCAGAGCATTTCGAGAGCCATCCCTGCTAGATTAGATGTTTTCCAGAAGGTAAATTCAGGCTTTTCACTAGCCATCTCTCCAATATCCGCTGCTTTAGATGGACCATTTTCTCTTAGAAAACTTCTAGCCTCTTCAAGTATTCCTGAATGTAATTTTTCCATTTTTTCTAATCTAGACTGAAAATATTTATGCAAAAATTCTTTTTTCATCTGAGGAAGAAATAAAGGTAAATATTCTTTTGAAATAGCCATCAGATTAGGAAAATAAGATTCGAAAATCAGTTTTTCAGAATAAACTAGTTGCTGGAACTCGCTGATTTTGTATTTTGGTAGACGACTAGAGAAAAATAAGTCATGATTTCTTCCTGCTGGATTGAGAGGATCTAGTTGTACCATTGCTAGTTTTTCAATAACTTTTCTAATTCCTTCTGTTTCTTCATCAAACCATTTATGTAAATTAGTCCCTACTATAGCTATTTTTTGTAAATCCTCTTTGGATAATTCGATTATCTCCGTTTTCATAGGAAAACTTCCTAAAAAGTTCTCTAAATCTTGCTAGCTAGTGAGATGGTTATGTTTTCGTATTTAAATTTGTAATGGAAAAAATAGGTGTTATTTCTGTGTTGAAATATTGACACCTTTTACTTTGATTGGGGGCGCAGTAACAAATCCATTGATTAAATCTGTTTCTTTTCCTAATCCAACAATGTTCATTAGAACTTCAAAGACATTTCCACCAATAGTTATGTTAGTTAATGGTTGAGCTATTTCTCCATCTTTTACAAGTTGAGCTCCCTTAATTACTCCACTAAACATACCATTCTCTGTTCGGAAAGAGCCAGAAAACCTATCAAAGATAATCCCCATTTTCGTATCCTCAATCATTTCCTTTTCTGACATATCACCTGGAAGAATTGTTGGAGCATTTGGCATTATATTTGAAGGAGGATTTGTAAACTTGAGTCCTCCAAAACCACGACTAGAGTTGCCTGTCGAAACAGCATTAACTCTACTTGCTCGTAATTCATCAAATAGGAAATTCTCTAAAATTCCGTTTTGGATAATTGTGTTTTTCTGAGTTGCATTACCTTCGTCATCGAAAGTTTTTACTCCTCCTCCTCTTTCAAGGTTATGAGGATCATCGATGAAATTGAATGTATCTACTGCAACTGTATCAGCTAATTTATCCTTCCACATTGATCTGTTTTGTTGAACATTATGAGCACCAACAGCACTGCTGATAACAATTCCCAAAGGAAAGAAAATTGCACCTTTCTTAAAGATTGCAATATCTGAATCAATAGAATCTAGCACAATTGTATTCAGATTTCTTTCAGCTAGTTCTACTACTTCTTCTCCAAATTTTGCAAGATCAATTGAAGAAGGATTACGAGTATAGAAATCATGTATAATAAACGAACCTATCTTATCTCCATCTCGTGCTGCTGCAAAGAAAACTCCTGAATGTTCATTTGATTTTCGAAAGGCTTCAACTCCAAGTGAGTTCACAATTCCATACCAGTCCTCTTCTATAGCAATATTACTTAGGTTTGCATTGACGTTAGATTTTGCTTCTTTAATTGGAGCTAGAATCTCCTTCATTTTTGTTACCATTTCTTCAGTTTCTATTGCTGATATCTGGGGAGAATACAATCCTTCAATAGTAGGATAATCAGATGCAAATGGAAATCGTAACCCCTCTTTCTTAGGAGCTACAGAAGCTATACCTATAGCATCTTCAGCACAAATTTCAAGATCTTTTTTGTCTATTTTATTAGTATAAGAAAAACCTTCAGATTCTTCTTTTATGACTCTTATCCCGAATCCAATTTCGAAAACATCTCTCTCATTTGCGATTGATTGACCTTCAGCTAAAATCTGCAATCTCCTGTTTGAATGAAAGAAAGCTTCAGCTGCTTGAACACCTTTTGAAGTGGCATAATTAACTGCGAAATGAGCAAGTTCCAATAATGAATCTTTAGTGTATATTTCTTCAGTCATTCTAATTACCTCCTCCACCTGCAAGCATAGCTCTCATAGCTAAGTGGGGACCACCAGCATCAACTTTAGCAGGTTGTTCTTTACCGCAGAATCCCATACCAAGATTGACATCAAAATCTTTGCCAATACCTATTATATTATTAAGTACTTCAAACGCATTTCCTGTTAAGACTG
>JAGLRO010000075.1 GCA_023136245.1 Candidatus Heimdallarchaeota archaeon | reverse complement strand
AGGTTTCAGTTACATACGACTTGACATAGGAGAGAACATAGGAGATATTCTAGAAATATATCCACCTTATGGTAAGTTCTTCATGGATTGGATCATTGGAGATCAATATGAAGCACCATACATTGATCAATCTGCGGATATCGATGGTGTAGCTAATGACTCAGCTTGGGATTCAGCAACGCTATATTATCTGAAGTTTCAATATATGAATTTCAGTTCAGGAGAATGGTATCCTGACGATGTCATTGATGGAAAAATAATGATTTTCCACAATGGTGCAGATCTCTTCGTATTTGTTGAAATTGACGATTCTTCTGAAGATATGGAAGATATGTTTATCCTTGTTATAGGTGATAATGACAATATGTTTGAAGATCCTGATGGAACAGACTTAGTCACAATAGGTACTGATTTCTATGAAGATATGATACTTCCTAGTAACCAAGATGACCCAATACCTGATGAAGCATTTGGAGGTTTTAATGATGGGGATGGAGCAGTATCCTATGCAGATGGAAAAAGAAGAGTAGAATTTACTAAACCTTTGCAACCGGGTGATCCTGATGGTCGAGATATTGATTTCTATACAGGAGATAAAATGTTCATTTCCCTACTAATTGGAGAAGACTCATTCGAAGGTCCAAACTATGTTAATATGGATGATACAGGTACAACTGGAATGCCAGCGATAATTGTTCACCCAGTGAAACTATTAGGAGAAGGAGAAGAACCTACTGGAGGAGAGACAGACACAAATACTTTCGCATTAGCTTTCGGCTTTTCAGATGTTCTAATTATTGCAGCTGCAATATCTCCAGTTATAGCTTTTGCATATTTAAGACGAAGGAAAAGAATTTAATATTCTTTCTTCATTTTTTTTGTTTAATTTTCCACTAATTAGATAAACTCTGCTTCCCGTAGATTGCATATCCAGAGTGGTTTCCTTTCAATAAACAAGAAGAGATGTTCAGCAAATGAAGTATCTGTTTCATAAATTCCTCTAAGTTCCTCATCGAAATTTAGTACATTCATCTTCTCTTTTATTTCAATTCTCAGGAAAGAATCTACATTTAAAACAAAAGTATTCTTTTTAGTAAGATTCTCTAAGAAATCATTAACTTTCTGTCCTTTCTTTCTAAAATTTATCGCCCATCTTGCATTATCAATAAATGGTCCAGCTACAACATCTACATGTTTTGTGTATCTTTTCAGGAATTCAATAGAATCTGGAGAAGTAATTTCTGGACCATCCCTTCTGATTGATATTTGTGGATTTGCATCCATCAATGAAATAAGTAAACCATAATAATCATCTGAAACAAATGCTTTGCTTCTTTCCAAAATGTAATTATTGTTGATTAATTCAATTTCAAAAGAAGTTTTTATGGACAGTGCTTTTTGCCAACAGACTTCTGATTCTTGGAAATTCCTCTCTATAGCTAGTATTGCTATTTCTCTTCCAGAAGTAATGGTTTTTCTGATTATATCATCATAAGATGGAACTTCACAAAGCTGATCCTCAAAGAAGCTTGTACTTGGATTGTAAAGGAAAGTATTTGCTGCAGCAATAATTGACATGAAATGTTCCATTGAGACATCAGCAGCTACATTATCTTTCGGATTGAGAGGATCTTGAACATAGAGAGGATAATATCTAAAGAGCATTTCACTTGTAAGTAAATCCACATCTTCGATTTTTTCAGTGTTCTTCTTTAAATCGATAATTGTTCTTGGTCTCCATTGACTTATTCCTTTTAATGCTTCTCGAAAAGAACCATAGAATAGAACAAGTAATTCACACAAATATCCATTAAAACCAACTGCTCCAACATCATTTCTATATACTCCCATGGTTTTCATGAATTTCTTAAGAAGCACAACTTCATTTCTATCTTCTTCCTTCATGTGGTTTAAGATATATTGTGTATGCTGAGGAATCAAATCGAATATTGAGATTGTTTCTTCTCCTGGAAGCACTTCAAATCCAACAAATAGATTCACTAGTTCGTTTTCCGCGAAAATTCTTAGATATGGGATTTTTCCTGTATGTTTCTTAACCTCTATTGGTGTTTTTCTTATATGATCGCTTTTCAATCTTTTAACTAAAGAGTCTAGAATCTGGTGTACTTTTGATTTATCTGTCAGTTGAAGAATCAGCAACAAATCGAATGTTTCATCTTCACTTAGATATGTTTTTCTAACAAAAGATCCTTGAGTTTCTACTCTACTTACATAACCGAGTGAATTCAAGTCTAGAAGTATCTTCTCTTTCAATATGGATAAAATTTCTCTTATTTCTTCATGTTGTTCCCATTGAACTTGAATTACTTCTAATACTTGTTTCTCAATTGATTCATAATCAGGTGTGCTTTCTACCTTTTCTTCCTTTTTTTCTGGAGGTAATTCACTCATTTTCTCACCGTGATTCTAATCTTGCGAAACATTTTGTTATTGAGCATTAACTGAATGGATTGTTGTGTACAGAGGACCATCTGAAGTTAGGTCAGACTTTTTCAGTTTTAAAGATGTAATTTCTTGTTCTCCACAGTCCATTTCTGATAATTCTCCAATAACACTAATTAACTCTTTTCTATTACGAGATGATTTCACTCTAGCTATTGTTAGATGTGGTGTAAATGACCTTTTATCAACCTTAAATCCACTACTTCTTAATTTCTCTCGTAAATCTTGTTGGATTGCACTTAAAACATCAATATCACCCTCTAGAGCACAATAAACTACTCTTACATAGTTTTCATTGGGTAAGACATTAGGATTTTTCACGCTTAATTTAAATTTCTGAAATCTTAATGAATCAAGAATTCCTTTAACGATTTCTATTTGTTCTTCAGCAATTTCACCCAAGAATTCAAGAGTAATATGCAAAATATCCAGATTTACTGGTCTTAGATGAGCTCCTGTATGAAGAACTTTCTCTTGAATAGATCTTATATTCTCTAGTATTGATTTGTTATCGAAATCAATTGAAATGAACGTACGAACCATTAGTATGGAACTAAATTAGCATTTTATAAATTTTTATTTTCTCATAAAGTAAATTTTACAGATTAACAAGGTTTTTAATTCCATCATTATTTTCCTTTTTGGATTTAATGACATCTCGTAAAATCAAAGTGATTGCAGTTACTGGAATGCCAGGTTCTGGTAAGAGTGTTTTCGCTGAGTATGCTAATTCCAAAGAATATAGAACAGTTGTAATGGGAGATGTCATTAGAGCAGCAGTTATCGAAAAGGGTTTAGATCCTACTCCTGAAATGACTAGACAAACAATGGTGGAACTTCGTAATGAATTAGGAGAGACAGCAGTTGCTTACCTAACATGTAAAACCATTAACAGAATGATAGAAGATGGAGTTTCAAGAATAATAATTGATGGTATCAGAAGTAAAGCAGAAGTTGAATACTTTATAGAGCATTTAGGAGAAGATTTTGCCATTCTTGCAATACATGTGGACCCAGCAATCAGGTATGAAAGATTGAGGTTAAGAGCAAGAAAAGATGCACCAGAATCATTTGAAGATTTCAGCAAAAGAGATGATGCAGAACTGAAACTTGGTTTAGGAGAAACAATAACATTTTCGAATTTCATCATATCCAATAATGGATCGCTAGAAGAATTCAAGGAACTTTCATTTGATCTTCTTAGAGAATTAGAAAAAGAGGAAGATTGATGAAAACCAAAATTACAATCGAAGTTCCCTTTTTTCCGACAGAGAATCGAAGTAAAATCATTCAATGTTTAGAGAATTTAATTGGAGAAATACCAGAGATTCAGGAGAAAGAAAAAAACGATCATTCCATATTTATAGTAGATAATATTGATATCAGGACAATAGAGAGTCTGTTTAACTACATCAGAAGGGCAGAAATATTAGATTCTGTGAGAAATTGTTCTTTAATTGATTATAATACTAGATCAGTCATATTTTCCTTACATAAACAAGCACTTTACACAGGCAAATTTGCAATAGTAACACCTGATACATCTTCCCCTCTGGGGAATGTGAATTTGATGATTCAAGGTAAAGAACCAAATCAAATTTTGGACTGGTTTGCACCCCAAACAGTAGATGGAAAAGAAATTAAACCAAGAAGATTTAATGAGATTTTTAATCTTTAGTTTTCAAAATAATTCTCATATTATCATATGCAAATTCACAATTTGGGAATATCTTTTTCGCTTCTTCAATTGAATTTTCAATATCCCGATGTAAATTTGAAATATGTGTTAGAATTAAACGTTTTGCATTTGCAAATTTAGCGACATAAGCTGCATCAAGACATGTTGAATGTTTGTGTTTCTTTGCTCGTTTTGATTCAGAAGGTGGATATGTTCCATCATGTATTAGAAGATCAACAGACGAAGAAGAATTAATAACATTCTGATCAATCATAGTGTCCCCTGTTATGACAAGGCTTGTTTTTTTCAAATCAGATTCTTCTAAAACATCAGAAGGATAGATAGTGTTATCATTAAATTCTATTGGTTTTCCATCCTGAAGTAGTTTCCACAATTCTCCTCTAGGTATCTTTTTTTCTTTTGCTTTTTCCACATTAAAAATGCCTAAAGGTTGATGAGTTGAGAGTTTATACCCCAAACTATGATCTGAATGATTTAATTGAAATGATTCGATATGTAAATCATTATTGAGCAAAACAGTTCCTCCTTCAGTCTCTATAACATTAATTTCGTATTCAGGATAGAGTCTATAGGCAAGTAATTGTAAGAATACAAATGATGAAGTCCAAGGAGGACCAATTATTGTTATTGGTGTTTTCATATCATAGAAATTTCTTGTAGAGAGAATTCCTATTAATCCTTGTGTGTGATCCGAATGCAAATGTGTGAAGAATATTACAAGATTCTTAAATTTGATTTTGTTCTTGATCATCTGTACTTGTGTAGCTTCTCCTACATCGAATAATAGATTATTATTTCTGTATTTTATTGAGATTGAACTTTGTCTCCTATCTATTTGTGGAGGAGCTGACGATGAACCTAATATAGTTACGATAATATTATCTGACAATGTATCACTTCACTACTAATATCCTTCTTGTCAAAGACTTATGAATTCGTGTATCGATTTGTGATATTATCTTGAACTTTGTATTTTCGATTAAATTTTCAGGGTGAAGCTTAGATGGACTACTAAAAACTAATCGTCTACCTGGCAGGAGTATTGTTTCAGCTTCTTCAAGAAACTCAAGGATCAGATCTACAACTTGTTTTCCGTGAGTAGAAGATTGTATTGAATATGGAGGATCTGTTGCGATTGCATGTGCATTCTTGATAGTCATATGTCTGGAATCACATAATAGAATTGTATAAAAACTCTCTCCAAATGCTCGTAAATTCTTCATAGAACTAACTACAGCATTATAATCTATATCGATTCCAATACAATTGGCTCCAAGATGTGATGCTTCGATTAAAATACCTCCGCTTCCACAAAAAGGATCCAGAAAAATCTCACCTTTTCTTACACATGATAGGTTGACTAAAGCTCGAGCAAAATCGGTTTTCATTGAGCCAGGTCTGAAATTTGGTCTATTAGAAGGTTCTCTACTATGATACTGTTTTCTATCTTTTGACCACAATTCTTTACCAAGATAAAATTCATTCTTGATTATTATTACTATAAATCTATTGTCAGGATTCTTAAAATCTACTCTAAGGTCATATCCATCATATCTATCTAAGATGTACTCTCCCAGCTTTCTTTCAATTTCAGTACTTTTTTGTTTAATTTCTTTCTTACCTATTCTTTTAGCTCTTACACAAAATGAACTGTTTTTCTCTATACTAAAATTACTTTCCAATGTTTGAATTTCTAGTTTATTTTCTTGTATTGATCCTGTTATAATTAATCCTAATAAGGAATGTAAGAATGCACATCTTCGAGCTGCAGGTAGGGGATTATCTTTTGTTGTAAAGACACTAATTTGATCGTCGATTTTAGTATTATTATAAACAACTTCTTCAGCTTCAAGAGCTGCTTGAAACTCCTCAAATCCCAAAATTTGATGATGACCACGAATATATGCCAAATACTTCTTCATAGGAATTTTTCCTCAATAAGTTTGCTCAAAAATGAGCTAATGTTGATTTGAGAAATATCAGATCTTGGAATTGTATTAGTTGAGATAATTTCTTGCACTCCCAATTTTAGCATTTTTTCAAAAACATCATATTGTGATATTGCATGGATGCTGAAAAACGTAAGACTAGATGGTTGCTTGCTCATTATTATTTTACTGGCTTCTAATGCAGTTCCACCTGAAGTTACAATATCATCTATTAGTAAAACATCTTTTCCTTTGCATTCAAAACCAGTATCCTTCAGCTCTATTTGGTGAGTATAGGGATCACGATGTTTTTTCATAAAAGCGTAAGTTGCATTCAAACCTTTTGCAACGTTTTCTACATTATCTTTAACTCCTTCATCAGGTCCAATCACAAACCAGTCTTTATTATCCATCTCTTTGAAATAATCAATAACAAGAGGAATTACACTTAAATTAAATTTCTCTAGTTCAGGATTTAACTGCTGGTAAACTTCGTTGTTATGTACATTAAAAGTTATGAGAGAATCTATCCCAGATTTACTTATCAAGTCCAGAATAATCCGATGTGATACTACTTCTCCCTCTAGTTTCTTTCTATCTGCTCTTGAGTAACACAAATATGGAACAACAGCGATTATTTTATCTGCTCCCATCTCTTTCAAAGTTGAGGAAAGCAACACTAATTCAACCAGATGCTTCTCCTGATGAGGATTAGTAGATTGGACAATGATTATTTCTTCATTTTTGACTGAACCTATTATTCTTAGATAAGTCTCACCATCATAAAAATTCTTGAAGTCAACTTCAAGTACAGATAAGTTAAGTTTAGAAGCTATTGATCTGCCAAGTTCAATTGAGGAAGGACCAGGTAAAATCTTCATTTTATAGTCACTAATACTAAAACTCGGATGCAAATTAAAGAGTTTTTATTCATTTGTTTGTAAACATCAACAATATCATCTCTACAGCCAAGTTTTTGACTAAAAACATATCTTTATTAAAGGCAATGAAACATATGTCTTGAAAATAATTCGATATTTCTTTAAGGTGTAGATATGGAAGAAGCGAAGGAGATTGCGAAACAAAAAGTTCGAAAAAAATCACTCCTAGACATAGATTTTCAAGATACAAGTGAAATATCTGTTCCTCCAAGATTAATTGATCAAGTTATTGGTCAAGAAAATGCTGTTGAGATTGTCAAAAAAGCAGCATTACAGAGGAGACATGTGCTTCTTATTGGTGATCCAGGAACAGGCAAAAGCATGCTAGGGCAAGCAATGGCTGAACTTCTCCCTAAAGAAGAATTAGTAGATGTTTTAAGTATCGCAAATCCAAAATATCCAAATCAACCACGCGTTGCTACCTTACCAGCTGGACATGGAGCAAGAAAAGTAGAAATGGATGCAGAAGTTGCTAAGAAAAGTGGAAACAAAAGATTCATAATTTCTTTAGCGATCCTTTTAGCAATAGTAGGATATGCTCTAATCGCTACTGCTGGAAATCCTGCGCAACAACCAACAACACTTCTAATGGCTATGTTTGTTGGATTCTTCATTTTCTTTATGCTAAATCAATCTAGATCAAAAACTGAAATGCTTGTTCCAAAATTACTTGTAGATAATAGTAAAAAGGACAAAGCACCATTTCACGATGCAACAGGGAGTCATGCTGGAGCTTTGTTAGGTGATGTAAGACACGACCCATTTCAAAGTGGAGGATTGGGTACACCTCCTCATGAGAGAGTGGAAGCTGGTCTTATACACAAATCGAATCTAGGTGTTCTCTATAGCGATGAGATAGGAACTCTTGAGATGAGAACTCAGCAAAAATTATTGACAGCTATGCAAGAAGGAAGATTACAGATTACAGGTCAATCAGAGTTAAGTAGTGGAGCAATGGTCAGAACTGAACCTGTTCCGTGTAAATTTGTTTTGATTGCAGCAGGAAACATAGAAACAACAAGAAATATGCATCCTGCTTTGAGATCAAGAATACAAGGATCCGGATATGAAGTATACATGACTGATACTATGCCTGATACTCCTGAGAATAGACGAAAATTAGCAAGATTTTGTGCTCAAGAAATTGTCAAGGATCGAAAAATCCCTCATTTTACACATGATGCGGTTGAAGAGATTATTTATGAAGCACAGAGAAGAGCTGACAAGAAAGAACAACTGACTTTAAGGTTGCGTGAATTAGGTGGTTTAATCAGAGCAGCTGGTGATCTAGCTAAAGAGAGAGGGGAGACATTTGTATCTGCTGAAACAATTCGTCTTTCAAAAGTAATCGCTCGAACATTAGAAAATCAGATAAGTGACACATATGCTGAAGACAGAAAACTATACAAGATTTTTGAAGTTGAAAATGTTCAAGTAGGTAGAGTTAATGGATTAGCAGTTATCAATCAACGTTCAGGAATCGTCATGCCTATCGAAGCAGAAGTTGTACCTGCGTTTAGTAGAAGAGAAGGGAAAATTATCGCAACAGGTCAACTTCGAATTATTGCAAGAGAAGCAGTTCAGAATGTTTCAGCTATTGTCAAAAGATATGTGGGAAAAGACATTTCAGATTTTGACTATCACATCCAATTTGTAGGTGCTCATGCAGGAGTTGAAGGAGATTCAGCTTCAATATCAATTGCAGTTGCTATAATATCAGCTTTAGAAAAAGCACCAATTAGACAAGATACTGCAATGACTGGTAGTTTAACAGTTAGAGGTATAGTAGTACCAATAGGGGGAGCTACAGCTAAAATTGAAGCTGCAGCTGATGCAGGAATAAAACGAGTAATAATTCCAGTGCATAACAAAGACGATGTAAAAATCGAAGAAAGATATAAAGGCAAAGTAGAAATAATCCCAGTTAGGTATTTTCATGAAGTTTTAAGAGCTGCATTACCATCAGAGTATCATTATATTGCTGATAAATATCAGGAACTAGCAGAGGAATCTGCAACTGGCACCAATAAAAAGGCTAAGAAGAAGCCAAAAAAATGAAGCTAATAGAGAGATTTTTCTTATGACAACCTCAGGCTTCTATCATTATTATTGTGGAATAATAGCT
Organism: Candidatus Heimdallarchaeota archaeon; assembly: GCA_023136245.1. GTDB lineage: Archaea > Asgardarchaeota > Heimdallarchaeia > Heimdallarchaeales > Heimdallarchaeaceae > UBA460. The sequence continues at coordinate 6,501 of JAGLRO010000075.1, read as the reverse complement.
CAACCCAATGATGAAGAACAATATGAAGATCATGGTGATTTTGATTTACATTTGAATTTAACTCAAAATGACTTAAAAGATAAAGAACCAAAGAGAGAGCCAATTCTTGAAACAAGCTTTTTCAGCAAAGATTGGTTGGAAATAAACTTCGTTTTCCGAGCTTCGTTTAGAGATGGGAATGAAGATATTTACAGATACATAGATCTCGTTAGTGATACGTTAGTTAGTCAACTTAATATTACAGTAATTGATTTTCATGTAGAAAATATAGTATAATTAAAAAATAACCTCTTATTAAGAAATTACAATATTAAGCTTGGTTTGACACTTGTTACAATGTCCTTGTAATGAGATTCTCCTAACCTCAGTCATTGTTGAATTCCTCTGAATCAATAATTCTCCACATTTTGGACAATATGTGTGATTTGCTTCATGATCTAGGACATCATCTATGTAAACGAACTGCAAACCTTTATCTTTTGCAGAAACATATGCTCGTTCGAGTAGTTCTTTTGAAGTTGGTTGAAGATGTTTTGTTCTATGAGATGGTTTTAATCTGGCGAGATGTAAAGGAACTTCAGGACCGAGTTCACTTGCCATCCACGAAGCAAGCTCTAATGCATTTTCTTCTGTATTATTCAAATCTTCATGGATTAGAATAGTCAGTTCAAGCAATTTCTCTTTCTCGTGAATTATCTTTACAATTCGTTTAACGTGTTCAAAACTTCCGCCTTTACACAGTGCAAGATAGCTTTCTTCACTAGTAGCTTTGATGTTCACAGTTATAGCATCAATATAGTCTAATAGTTCCAAAATCGGAGCTTCATTGAAGAATCCATTGGTTCTGACAAGAACTTTCATTCCTCTTTCCTTAGCTAGTTTAGCTGTATCTCTTACCCATTCAAAAGAAACTAGAGGTTCTGCTTCCCCAAAACAAATCGCTTTAGTTCCTGATGCCATCCCAAACATCACTGCTTGATCAGGTGCAAATCTTTTCCCAGATATTTTTTCTGATTCTATGTTAGCTTTTTCGGGAGATGGACAATAATCACAATCTATATTGCAATTGTATGTTGAAAAAGTTTGTACTCTAGCATTTGGATAAAAATGATAAACATATTGCTTCTCGATTAAATCGATTTTCATTTCTGCATAACCATATGTAAGCGAATATAATTTTCCAGAAATATTCATCCTAGAAAGACATTTACCCTTGTCTCCAATCATCAATTCACATTCATGAGGACACAGATGACATTGTACTATGTGAAGCTCATCATTTATTATTTCGTAGTACTCAGCTTCATGAAGCAAAGGTGTCGTCATAGGATACAAGTTAAGTTTAATGATTGGTTATTAAATTTTTTTAAACTAACACAGGTATATTTAAGTTTAATTTTCGAAAAAAATATAGAATCGGATAAGAAAATTGTAGCTATTCAATACAGATTCATTTATTATGTTTTAATACAAATTTTAACAATTTTTTGATGATTTTGTATGTGATTGTTTTTGCACATATGTGCGTTTAAGCGCACGTCAGTTGTAAATTCTAAAGTTTTATAAATACTTGCATTTACTGATTTTTGTTTTTAAATAGGTGATAAAATGAAAATAAATTTCGTAGATTTTATTAAAAGTGCATGGAATGAGAAAGATGCTTCAATATGGTTAATATCTTTAAGACTTATTATTGGAGTAGAATGGCTTTTGTTTGGAATTAAGAAATTAATAGATACTGCTTTTGTTAGCAATATGGCAGGAACTTTAGCTTACTTTAATAGTGGGAATCCAACTATGTGGTACGTCAATTTAACAAATAGTGCTTTTATTCCAAATGCTGAACTAATGGGTTGGTTAGTACAGTTGGGTGAATTCTTTGTAGGTTTAGCTCTGATTCTTGGAATATTTACAAATTTTAGTGCAATTGTAAGTATTTTCATGAGTCTAAATTATTATTTTGCTTCTGCATGGCTTGGTGCATCAACTCAGTCACTAAATTGGATTATGGCTGCCATAGGCTTTATAATACTGCTAAGTCCAGGTATAAAATCCTTAAGTGTAGATTGGTTACTAGCAGAAAAATTCCCAAAAACCAAAAGACTTCTCATAGATTGGTTTGGATTTATCAAAGAAAAATAGCATTTTAGAAATTTAACAAGGAATCTAAATAGCATTTCCTTTTTTCTTTTTTTTATTTGATTTACATAAAAGATAATATTAATAGATTTCTTTAAGAAAAAAACTTGAAAAATTGCTTATAACAAATGAAAATCTAATATATCAAAAAATATTTCAAATAGGATATTGTCTTGATTTTAATGTGGTCACTTTTACGCAGAGATGCAATGACTGTTTGGCAACAAGTTGAACTAAAAAACAGATTAGTAAAGTATAGAGAAATTTTTCAAAACAAGCGTCTTCCAAGGTATAAACTTGCCCGTCTCTTTCATGTACCTTTTAATGAGAAGATGAAAAAAGACGAGTTGATGGAAATACACGAACATTACCAACCAAAGTTTAAAGAATGGTTAGAAGAAAAACAGCAATACTCCATAGAAGATATTGAAAAAGAAGTTTTTTCGAAATATAAAGAAGAGGAGATAGAAAAAAACAACTATTTGAAATTAAAAGTAAAAATACTGAATGATGTATTATCTGCTTGTGAATTTTGTGAAAATCGGTGCAAAGCAAATCGAGCAGAAGGAAAGATAGGAAACTGTGGAGTGGATGGAAAAGCATATGTTAGCAGTGCTTTCATTCACATGGGTGAAGAAGCACCAATAATACCAAGTGGAACAATATTCTTTTATGGCTGCACTATGGAATGTAGTTTTTGTCAAAACTTCGATATCAGTCATCTTTTCAGTTTTGAACGATTTAAGGGTAGGGGATCAACTGCATTGGATTTAGCACAAACTTACTATACTTTATCCAAACAACAAGCAAGAAACATCAATTTTGTTGGAGGTGACCCAACTCCAAATTTACACGTAATTCTTGAATCTTTTCTAGATGCACAAGTGAATCTTCCAATGCTTTGGAATAGTAATATGTATTTATCTGAAACAAGTATGAAGCTAATCTCTGATATTTTTGACATTTGGCTTCCTGATATGAAATATTCTAACAATGACTGTGCTGGTAAATACTCAAAAGCTCCAAAATACTGGGATGCTTTACAACGAAATATGAAAATGATAGAAGAAAGAGGAAGTGGTGAATATGTTATTAGACACTTAGTAATGCCTAATCACACAAATTGTTGCTCTATTCCAATTTTGAATTGGATTAATGAGAATTTAGAAACTCCTTTAGTTAATATTATGGCTCAATATCATCCTGATTACAAGATTCTTAGAGGAGCATTTCCAGAATTGAATCGAAGACTTAAAACCTCTGAAATGTATGAAGTAAGAAAACATGCAGATGATTTAGGTGTTTATTGGAAGAGTGTTTCCTAATATCAAGAAAAAAACAGGAATAAAAGTTTTTAAATTTTCTCAGATTTAATTATTAAGATGAAGAATCTGAAAATCAACCCATGGATATCAAATTCATTGATGTTGGTTTTAATAATTACAGCTGAATCTCTACTCGTTCTAGCACCTGCATATCGAGGTTGGCGATTTGATACAACAACTTACATACCTCTAGTATTTAGTGGCATCATTCTTCCTTATTTCATCGGAGGAGTAACTTATAGACTTCATACGAAAGACGAAGACCTAAGGATATTCTCCTATCTCTCAATTCCGATGATAATAATCACCACAATCACTCTGACGCTAATTGTTCTTGTACTCATGAGTTATAGGAGTTCTAGAATTGAACTTCGTGATTTTGTCAATTATTTCCTTGGTTTTGCAGTTAGTTTAATTTCGATACTAACGTTTCTCTTTGGAATTGTGTTCCATAGATCCTGTAATTTTCTTTATAAAGTTTTGAAACGAGAAAAGGATAACGAAGCACTCTAACTTACTATACTCATTTCCCATGTTAATCGTTTTGTTGTCGTTCTCTCCCATTTATTCATCGCACTTCGAGCAGATATTGTTTCAGATAGGAAAGTGTGTTGAAAATCAGAAATGAAGTTTACTAGCTTTTCTTTCTCTTGGACTTTTTCTAATAAGGCTTCTGAAATGTAAAATGTTATTGAAAATCCAGGTTCAGGTTCCTTTTGAACTATTCCTGTTGTCTCATATAGGGCATTGCTTAATCGTTTAAGTAGCATATCATCAAATGGATCTCTTAATTCTAAAATCAAAGAAATTAAGCTTGAGTTTTTTGTCTTTTCTATGAATCCATTCTTCAAAGGAAATTGCTTCAAATCCATATCTCTACAATCTTTACATATTACACATGGATAGTTAATTTCTTTATGAGGACATACGTATCTTATAAGTTGCATTGATTCCCTAATTTTGTCTTTATCCTCAAGAAATTCTTTCTTTACTGGACTCACGCTCATATGCATACCAACGTCTTTTTTATAATTTATACTTACTGTTATATGTAAAAACCTTCTTAAATTTCAAAAATTTCATCGTTTCTTTTCTTGAACTCCCCATTTATCCAAGCGAACTTCTCCTGCGGAAAAGCTTCTAAAATAGAGGATATTACTTCTTTTAGTTTCCACAGATACTTGTAACCCTCTTTAGGTCTATTTATAATGATGGAATTAACTTCTTTTTCATCTTTAATGTAATTTGATAGAATGGATTTTGCTTTTTCTTTTGATTTAGTACCCTTCAGCTCATTTTGAAATTTGGTTTGCCATTTCTCCATCTTATCTTCTTGATAAAGAATAGCTTTTAATTCAACCAAAAGTATCTCTAAGTCTGCCCTTATATTCCAAAATGTCTTATGTATATCAGGATCCTTTTTTGATGATAATCTTGCTTTTAGACTTATATATTTTGAAATAACTAACTTAATTTCTTTTGCTATGTTCAACATCCTTTTATCCGAACTTCCAGACATTAAAATGCAAAAAGTTGATTTGAATATAAAAGAATGGTGTTTCAAAACAAATGTTTAAAATTAAGCAAAAAACAAACACTTGTAAATGTCTTCAAAAGAGAGATTTGGGATTGAATTTTTGCTTTCTGATGATGAAATCTATCTTGATTCAGCAACAATAGGTAAATTACCAGTATCATCATTACAAACAATGAACGAGTTCTATACATCTAAAGGTGGAGGAGTAACTAAAGGAACTCACAATACTTCAATTCAAGCTTCAAATTATCTTGAAATACAACGAGATGAACTAAGCAAAATACTTGGAATAAAATCTTCTCAACTATCTTTTCTACCTTCTCGAGAAACAGCTCTGGTGAATGCTTTATTTTCGTTAGATATTTCAAATGATAACAATGTAATTACTAGTGTTCTTGAAGATCATTCAATTTTAGCACCTCTCATTAGAATGAGTAATTATACTGGTTCAACAATCAAGTATCTTGATTTATCAGAAGAGATTTATCTATTTGATTCATTACAAAACAAAATTACGTCTAAAACAAGTGCAGTAGTATTGTCAGCTCAAACTCTTGGGATTGGTGTTTCAAGAGATTGGGGAAGTATAGCGAAAATCTGTAAAGATTTGAATGTTCCCTTTATCTTAGACATCAGCTATGCAATAGGTCATCAACCTTTTAATTTTGACAATATTTCCCCAGATTTAGTAGTTTCCTCAGGATCAATTGGGGCTTTAGGGCCACAAGGAACAGCGTTTCAAATCATTGCCACAGAAATTGATAAAAGACTCGAACCAATATTGGTTGGTTCAGGAGCTATTGTTTCTTTGGAAAAAAACCAATATTCTCTATTGACCAATAGTAACAAGTATGAACCAGGAGTACTGAATATTGCTGGAATTGCTGGAATGGTAAATAGCTTGATACTCCTTAACGGAGTCGGTTTTGAAAAAATCAAGAAACATGAAATGAATTTACGTGAAATGCTATTTAGAGAGATTAAGAACATTTCACAAATTGAATTGATGACAGAAGACAATTTGGTTTTTGGTCCAATCTTATCTTTCTTCTGTGAGGAGATAGAAGCTCATGATATTTCGATTATTCTTGAGGATTTAGGAAAGATTCATGTTAGAAGTGGTGCTTTATGTGCTCATCTTTTTATGAATGAAATTAAAAGAGATTCAATTCTACAAATATCAACTCATCTTTACAATACAAAGGAAGAAATAAAAGCATTCAATGAAATTTTACATTCAATTATGGATGAAATTTGAATAAATTATAGGTCTCATAAGCTTCTTGATTTCATAGCTGTGCTAAACCAAATGCCTTTCGATCATTCCTATATAAAGTATAAATTCTTAAGCTTTAACAAATTTTCGGTTTAAACTTTTTATAAATTCGAATGCTTTCATGCTCCCTTTAGATTAGTTTCTAGTAATGTTTTAAAACTCTTCTTCCATTTTGTTTTAATAGTTATGACATTGACACGATTTGGAATCGAATTTAATCTTCA
>JAGLRO010000074.1 GCA_023136245.1 Candidatus Heimdallarchaeota archaeon | reverse complement strand
ACCAAGTAAAACTATTCAAATTACTTACTCTATTGGGGCAACAGATTTTATAGAGTTTCGAACAACAAATGGAACAGGAGAAATTGAATTCACAAAATTGTTAGATAAAGATAATGTGACAGATATAAGGCAATCATTTTCAATACAATTTATTGCATTAGCATCAGAATTTTTTGGAGCAATGATAACTCCTGGTAGATTGAATGCAGACATGGCTGTAAATATTACAAGCATCTCAGTATCTGTTGATGTGAATAATATCTTCTATACATCGGGATTGGATATAGATTACACGGTAATTGTACAAGATGAATTTGGAAGAAATGCTCCTGCTACTGACTTCATATTAGATTTCCCTGGTATTGGTTCACAATCACGAACTACTGGAGGAGGAGGAACAAGCAGTCTTTCAAGTACAATTCCGGTATACATTCTAGCACAACAAACTAGAAATAAAACAATCGTAGTTACTGCTCAAAATGTGACGGGGGTAAGTTATAGATATGTAGTTTCAGGAACTGTTAATGATACTGACACATTTAATATGTATTATACCCTTACTCTAGATTTGAGAGATTTCAATAATGATATTATACTAGATGGAAACACAACATCAATTTTCAATAATACATTCTGGCAAGCATTTTCTGGAGGAGGGTTCTATAATCTTACAGTGGTTGATCAATGGACAAGAAATCCAGTTGGAGCAACAATTTATATTACCTTTAATGGTCAAACATCTCAGTATACTGTTACCCTAACTAGAAATTGGGTTATTTTTGATTATGCTGACTTATTAGCTTCAGGATTAAATAGTTCAGAAGGACAAGTTGGACTAACTTTCGTTGCATCTGGTGGGGATTATACACCAGCAGCTTCAATTACTCAGACAATTAATATTTATGGTCCAGATAATAACGCACCAGTTATCGGAGCTATTGTTCCAACTCCTAATCCAAATGATCCAGGAATCCATGATCCTTATTTCAATATAACCTTCACAATAATTGCTACAGATGTTGGTACAGGTATTAGATTCGTGCTTATACATTACACTCTATATGAACCTGATCTTACACCTGGTATTACTGATGTTGTTACATGTTTTAATATTGGTGGAGACAATTATCAAGGTACAATTAATATGACTTATGCGCAAGCACAGTATTACGTAGCATATTATGTCGAAATTATTGATTATGCAGGTCATGGAGTTGATTCTGTAGGAAATCGACAAACAAACCCAGGATTACATTATGATTCAGCTTTTGGTTTCAGTACAGTTTCCAGCGGAGATTCTTATCAGATAGGAGACATAGCTCCTCCAAGACAGGAACAAGTTCCGACAGTTATTCCTTCTGCTAATCCTCTTAATCCTAATGTAACTATCATAATTTTCACAAATGATAGTCTTGTGTATAGTGGAATGTTTACTGTTGTTCTAGTTGTAAATATAACAAATATAATAGCTAATGTCATGGAGGAAGTGAATACTAATTTTATTATGACTAATAATCCAGGAACCAATGAATGGAGTTATACGCTAGTCATGGAGTATAACTATAATTATTCATGGTTTTATAGAGCTGTTGATGATGCTACTCCCTTCCGAAATTTGTATCAGAGTTATATTGATTATGGTTTCATGACAGCTTCAGCTATTGATGACGTAGGTCCAACTATATCAAATCTAAATGTAGATTTCAACGGTTCAATCGCTCAACCTGATTCTCTACTGAACTTCACTGTACTAGTAACTGATTTGCTAGTTGATGTGGATAATGTTACACTCATAATTACGTATAATGGTGAAACTTTAGAGTTTGATATGGCAAAACAAGGTACTACTGATAATTACATATATATTCTAGATTTAGCAGATTATCCCCTTGATGATTATGGCAACTTTACTTTAGATTATGATGTTGAAACATACGATACGGTGGGGAATTTACAATCTCTTGGATTATCCTTGATGATTTATAACGCTGCTCCAATTATTCCTCCAGGTGGAATCGGTGGGAATTTAGGTGCAATTGTTGGAGGAGCTGTTGGAGGTATAATAGCGTTAATTGCTGTTCTTTTCTTATGGTTTAATAGGCACACTCTACAAACCTATGCAAAGAAGCAAACATTCAGAAGACGATTACGAGATTATTTAAGGGAGATAATTGAAGATATAAAGAGAGATGGGTTGGAAGGAAGATATAAAGAAGGATTACTAAAAACATGGTTAGTTCTGGAAGGTATAGGACGCGAATTCTTTGAACTTCCTCGTTATAGGAGTCAGACTCCTAAGGAATTCGCAAGATTACTAGCTCTAAAAGGAAAAATCGAGCGTGAGCTCATTTATACTCTTTTAGAGTATTTTGAAAAAGCACGATATGGAAACGAAGAAATTACAGAAAATGACTTCAATTCCGGAGTGCGTGCATTACTAAAAATAGTAGATAAAATAGAAGTAGGTGAAATGGAAATTGAGTCGTAAAGGTGCAGGATTCTTCAAGAGAAGGAAACAAGTAAAATCTTTGAACCAAATGTTCACTTCAGTGATGGCAGATGTTCGAATTTTCGAGCAAAGACAAGATTACAAAGGTGCAGTTATCGCATCTTTCGGAGGTCTTGCTAATATAGCAGGTGGTCTCTTAAGTATGAACCGTGCTCCATATGAAACAGGAAGAGAATTTGGTTTTGCAGTAGCAAATCGAGCTAATATTTCAGCAGAAGTTATGGATGAATATCTTACCTCTTTTGAAATAGCTAGATACACCGATACTGAAATAACATACGATGATTATCAAGAAGCAATCCAAAGATTAGATATTTGTTTCAGAGGAATAAGAGAACAGGGTGTAGAAATAGTTGAGCCAGCAAGAAAACAAACAAAGAAACCAGACAAGAAGAGAAAGAAAATCAAGGCAAAAGCGTAGAATTAACATATCATTCACGAAATATTCGATCGCGATGTTTATTCTCTTCATGATCATCATCATACCTATATTCTTAGGGATAGTAGGTTTAGGTGGTTTTGGTACGAAGTTTAGCTTATATAATGAGAGCTGGGATGGGTTATCTACACTACGAGTCTCACTGGAAAACGAAGGATATACAGGAATCACTAATGGTATGTCGTCACTTTCAGTGTTGAATAGACAAAACACCACTGGTGTATTGGCAATAATTGGTCCAGCTTCAAAATATAGTATGATAGATACAATCTCATTAGTTACTTTCCTTGCTAGAGGTGGAAGTTTATTGGTGGCGGATGATTATGGAACTGGGGCTGAAATATTCGAACCTTTGTTCAATATTCTGAACACTTGGGATGAAGTATCACAATTAGCTAATCTACCATCATTAAGTGATTTATTTGGTTTCGGTGAAGAAAATGAAACATCCTCTTTATCACCAGAAACATTACTTTTTGACATGTTGTTCATGCTAAGAGGTTTTGCTTTTAATGGTTCCGTTTTAATGGACGCTGAAAGTTATACAACAAATCCAGCACAGCCATTGTTGGTTAATTATGAATCATCCAATCCCTTAACAGCTGGCATTAGTAAGGGAATTCAGATGGAATTTGGAACCGTTTTAAGTATAGCATTACATCATCCCGAGTACATAGATAGTGGAGTCTCTGAAACAGTAAAGGTTTTTCAAACCGATTGGATGCCATTACAGGCAGTATCTTTAGAATTGTTTGGTCTTGAAATTCAAGATCAATTCTTGCCATTTCTGCCATTCTATTCAACTAAATCTTCATGGATGGAATCAGATTTTCAAGCAGCAAAGAGAGGCACATCTACACCCGATATAGATGAGTGGGGGAATGTTATGTTTGCGCCAATGATGACTATACCTATAGGTTTAGGGAAAATAGTTATGATTGGAGATCCAGATATTTTTGTCAATAAATGGATTGATAAACCCGAAGATAATGATAACTTAATATTTAGTTTAAATCTTTTCGATTATTTGACAGCTGATCTTAATGGAACAGGTGGTAATCCTCGTACAGCACCAATTATATTTGACGAGGGTCACTCACATCAGAAATTCTATAGTGCATCTGTTTATTCAATTATATTAATGAAATTAATAACAGAAATGTCAATGTTCCCACTATATTCACCCTTTATACCTTTCTTCCTTGCAATTATTGCATATCCTTTAATTCCGAAGAAAACAAGATTAACACCAATTTTGTGGACAAAATATAGAGGTGAAGCTGGGAGATCAAGATTTGAGAGAGAAATTAAAAGAATAATGGAAACGGGAGGATATAGCGAAGCTATAGGGTTGCTATATAGAGCAATGTTGAGGGGATTAAGAAAGGTTTCCAAACAATCAATGGAGACACCAGAGGAAATAGCAGAATTCTTTTTAGCTAAAGATCCATCTCTTAGGGCTAAAGATTTGCTAACAGAATTAACAAGAATACATGCATATCTTGAGAGACCTCGTATTCTCCCAGAGCATTTGTTTATGAGATATATGACATTCATTAAAGGATTAATTGATAGAATATAAAATATATATAAAGGAAAAAGTGAAAAAAATGAGTGAAGAAAAAGCTGAAGAAAAAGCTGAAGAAACAAAAGGAAAAGCGAAAGCAAAAACAGCAACTGAAGCCGTAGTCACACCAAAGGACATTAAGAGAGTTTGGGACGAAATCTATAATGAACTCAAAAGAGTAATTATAGGAAAGGTTGATGTTCTAGAAGATTTGTTCATTGGTTTACTTGCAGGAGGGCATTGCCTATTAGAAGGAGTGCCAGGTATAGCAAAAACAGTAATGGCAAATTACTTTTCACAAACTCTAGGATGTGAATTCAAGAGAGTTCAATTTACACCTGATCTTCTACCGTCCGATGTAGTAGGAACAACAATCTACGATCCAAAAGCAGGAACTTTCAAAATGAGAAAAGGACCAATATTTACTAACATTTTGCTAGCTGACGAAATCAACAGAAGTCCTCCTAAAACACAAGCAGCACTCTTAGAAGCAATGGCTGAAAAGCAGGTTACAGTAGAAGGAACAACCTTCAAGCTAGATAGACCATTTCTTGTTATGGCAACTCAAAACCCAATAGAACAAGAAGGAACATATCCATTACCTGAAGCACAAGTGGATAGGTTCATGTTCAAAATATTAGTAGATTTGCCAACACCAGAAGAAGAAATGGACATCATAAGACTGAAACACAAACAAATCAAGCAATCAGTCAGAAGAGTAACAACCCCAATGACAATTGTGAAAATGATGGAAACTGTTGAATCGAAGGTATATGTACATGAAGATTTAATGGTATATATCAGAGATCTAGTAGTATCAACAAGAGTAGATCCAAGATTGTTGCTAGGTGGAAGCCCAAGATGCAGTATCGCACTCCTAAGTTCAGCAAAAGCAGTAGCAGCAATGAGAGGTAGAGATTACGTCATACCAGATGATGTGAAAAGAGTAGCAAGAGTATCTACATCTCATAGATTGCAAATGAAGCCAGAAGCAGAACTAGAAGGAACAACAGGTACAATAGTGGTCAATGAAATATTGAGAAACTTACCAGTTCCAGTATGATAAAAAAGCAATAGGTGGAAAAATTTGTTCACACGCCGTGGTGGATGGTTAGTCTTCGGAGGCATACTATTAATTAGCGTAGGCTTTGCTTTGGCAGGCTTCTTGTCGCTGAATAATATGCTCCAATCCTTTGGATTGAATCCACAAGCTAATGTAACCAACGGAGAAACACTTCCTCCCCATGAATCAATTGGGGTGATGGACTTCTTACACTTCTTTATGGATAGTAAGGGAACTCTGATTTGGTTCTTTATCATTGTTGGAGTAATGCTAATCTTTTCTGTATTGTTAGGATTACCCTTTTACAGATTGGGAGCAAATCCAAAGTCGATTGAAATCAAAAGAAGAGTATCAAAGCCAAAAGCTTTCGCTGGAGATTATGTGTTTATAGAAGTGACTGCAAGAAATAGGTCAGTAAACCAACTACCAACTGTAGAAATATACGATGCGATACCAGAAGTGTTTGACCTAGTATTAGGAGAAAACTTCATTGTAACGCAGCTGAATCCTAGACAAACGATAACATATGGATATGTGGTGAGGATACCGATAAGAGGAGTATTCGAGATAGGACCAACTAAAGTGATAATTAGAGATAGAATGGGTTTCTACGCAACAGAAGGTGAAATAAAAACAAAAACAGAAATACTAGTTTATCCAAGCTATGAGGATATAAAGAAACTAGAAATGATAGGGAAGAAAAGACAACTAGGAGTGTTGTTCGGATTTCATAGAACGAAGATAAAAGGAATGGGGTCTGATTTTTGGGGCATTCGTCAGTATCAGACTGGTGATGCTTTCAAGTTCATTGATTGGAAAGCCTTTTCCCGTTCTGGTAAAATGATGGTTCGTGAATATGAGTCTGAGGAGAATATTCGTGTTCTCATTCTTGTTGATGCTTCTGCTAGTATGGGTGCTGGTTTACCGCGGAATACTAAGCTCGAATATGCTATTCGTAGTGCTGTTCTCCTTGTTCATCTTGCTTTCGAGAAAAAGGATCTTGTCGGTATGTGCATTTATGATGATCAAGTTCGTACATGGGTTGACACTACATCTGTTCGTTCTCGTTTGTTCCAATTTCTCGAAGCTTTAGCTTATGCTAAACCTCAAGGTGAAGCTGATCTCGAAGTAGCTATGGAGTACCTTCTCCAAAGAGTTAAACGAGCTTCCTACATAGTCATTATTACCGATCTTGAATCTCATCCTGATCGTTTAGTCAATGCTATTCGTCGTGCGCGTGCTCGAAAACACAATATCACTGTTATTTCTCCATTTGGTCCATGGTTTGAAATCATTTCTCAACAGCTCTCTCCAGTTGAACAAATGATTGGCCATGCAATGGTTGAGAAACAGCTAGGCGAGAGACAGAACATGTTCAAGGTTCTTCGTCGATATGATTCTGTTTCAGTTTCAGTGGGTCCTGATGATTTCCTACCAACCATCATGGCTCAGTTTAATAGGATGCAACGTCAGGGGTGAAAAAAAAGTATGGAATCATTAGCAGACACACAATTTATCGACCTTGGAATTCGTGGAGTTCAAAGACGAATCCGAGGTGCTCGTTATCAAACGATTATAACTCATGTTATAGGTCGATTATTTGCCTTCGGAATGGTAGCTTGGATAGCAATTCAATTTACTACATTAATAGATTTTAATAGCACATCATTATTCCCTGACGGATTTTTCATGAATACAATGTCTATTGTGCTTTTATTCCTCTTGAATATTGCACTTCTAATCTTCTCACTCCCGCTCCTGATATTCCTATTCGCAGGAGCTGACGCTAATGCTATCTTGTATGGTGCAAGAGCGTTTATTACAATAGACTTGTTTAACAATCTTCAACCTCCAGATCCTATGAATGCAAGCGACATGTTTTCTGCTGAAGCAACAAATTTGTTTTACTCATTTGCTTATCTGTTCAACAGAGAAAACACAAGTGCTGCATTGAAAGCTGGTAATAGAGCTACAATTCTAATGTTATTTTTTGCCCTACTTATACTTACACTTTTGGCTTTTCTTATTAGAGCAGATATGCGTTCTGCAGCAGCTTCATTCATGTTTACTCAGGTAATCGTGTTTTATGCTAGTACTCAGCTGTTCTTCAGCCAACAAGATTTTAGTTTCACACCTACAAATAATATTGGAGAACTATTTACGAATGATGTTGTTCTAATTGCTCTGGCTTCATACCTATTCTTAGAAATAGCGTTACAGATATCATATATTACGCAAATTCTGAATCCAGCGCAGAGTAGACAACAACGAGTGCTAAGAGCTCTTGATCGATTAAGAGAATTTCGGCTCGGGGTCACGACATCTGCAGCAGTTCCAACAGCTCCCGTAAGAGAAGAAACTTCAGAGGAAGAGGTGGAGGATAAAGAAGCAACTCGTTCCATAGGAGGTACTGGAAGTTCAATTGCTCGTAAATTCGGTATTGCTGGAATGACATATTTCATTGAGAAAGCTTCTGATTCACTTTTCTCTCGTCCTGGTGGACAACAAGACAAACTTACTTCTCGTTTGCAGAGATACCATGATGGTCTAGTAAATAGTGATGCACAGGTGGATGACAAGCTAGTAGGAGCTTCAATAGCAGTCAGACCTTTGATGACTTTAGTTTATGTTTTAGTATCTGTGATTTTCAGAGTAGCTATCATGTTGGGAGGTTTGTATGCAATCCTTAACCCTGATGTCTTACTCTTTGTTCTGAGATATCCACCGTCAGTCTATAATTCTCTAGAGATGTTAGAACCTGAAGGTGTTGTACTTTTACTCATACCTATCGTGGTCATAATCCTTCTATTAACATCCCTGATAGGATTTATACAAGAAAGATTTTCTTCAAGATTTGAAGAAGAACTCGAACCCGTATTAGAGGATTTGGAATATTTGGAAAGTGAAAGAACAGGTGTTGTAGTAGAAGGAGAACTAGAACCGATTAGTGAAGATGACTTATTCTATGAGCAACTAACTTCAGAATTTGAGAAAGACTAAATAAATACTCGTGATACTTTTTCTTTTTTTCTCTTTATTATTATGATATAAGGAATCATTGCTAAATCTAAAGATTTTAAAGAAAATAAAAAAATTGAAGAAAGAAATCAATCAGGTTCTTCTGTACATAAATCTATCCCAATTGGATATATCGGGGATTTGAGGAGCTAATTCCTTTCTAACTCTAATATTCTCAATAATTTCTGCTTCTAAATCTGCAGGAACTCTTTCGAATCCTGTAAATTCATAACCGAAAAATGCTTTACCTGAACTGCTTCCTCTGATCTCATCTGCTATATCTATAGTTTCAGCTGTTGGTAATTTACCTCGAATTCTTGTTGTCTCTCCTTCTTGTATCATATCAAGGATTATTCCTCTATGTTGTGTTAGAACCTTTGACATGTTTCCTACAAAATCAGATGGAACTTTGATATCAACTATTAACATTGGTTCTAGTACGTGAGGTTCACTTGTAAGGAATGTTGTATGAAACGCAGCTAAACACATTTGGAATATTTCAGTGAATCCTGTATGTGCTGGATCTACGTGAACTGTTGCATCTGTTATGATAAATTTGGATCCTATTAGAGGTTCTTTCGCTAATGTTGCTCCTTCACAGAAGTCATGGAATATTTGAATAATGTAAGCTTTAATGTTATCTAATCTTTGTACTCCTGTTGTTGCATCTAATATTATATTTGAGTCTTTTATGTACCATATTCTTCTAGCTACTTTCGCCTCCCAACCAGCTTCTGCTTGCAAAATCCGTGCTCTTTCCCTTCTATCTTGATCATTGTGTACCTTACCAGATTTAATAAGATCTATAGCTTCTTGATTCATCAAGTCAATATAAACCATGAGTCTGTTATGACCATTAGGTGATTTTGCATGAACTCTAATTCCTTGTTTTGATGGATATTCTCTGTAAACTATAATTGGATCACTGACTTCAATGTTTACCTGTTGTTGGATTCTAGTTACAAGAATTTCAATTTGTAAAGGATCAATTCCTGATAAAACATATGTTTTTGATTCTTGATCATGTCTAAAAGTAGCTGTAGGATCTGCCATAATCCATTTAGAAACTACTTCTCCTAATTTGGCAATATCTTGAGGATCTTTAGGTTTAATAGTTCTACTTACAACTGGTTCAGCTACATAAGAGATCTCCTCAAAAGCTGCTAACTTATCTTCGTCTCCTTCTCTAACAAAAGTTTCACCAGCTGGAGTAATAAACCCATATATTGCGAATAGATTACCTGCTGGAACTTCGTCGACATCCAGAATATCTGTGATTTCCATAACTCCTAATCTTTTAATCCTAGCTTTGGTTTTCTTGCCAATTAAATAAAGAGAATCTGATGATTTAAGAGTACCAGAAAAGACTCTTCCTATAAGAGTAGGTCTTTTAGATTTTGGTTCTATGAATATCTTTGTTATCATTCCTAATAGAGGACCGTTAGGATCACAATTTAAAAGAGCTTGACCTTCAGGACTATCAAGATCTCCACTCCATATAGCAGGGATTTTGATTTTTTGTCCATCAACTGGGTTTGGTAAATGTCTAATAACCATTTCTAGTATTGGTTCTTCTAGTGGTAAATTTTCTCTTAGCCAATCTTTATCATTTTCATCATATTTCGCAAAAACATCCTGTGGTCTTATTTTCATATTCTGGAGAGTTGTCATATTAAACGCCCATCCATCTTTAGCGCTTCCAACGGAAACAGAACCATCTTTGAATGATACTTGCCAATCTTTTCCTGAGTCAGGTGGTGCATTTTCTTTGATTAATTTATTTACTCCAATAATGATTGCATCTATTTTCGCAAAAACATCCTGTGGAGCTAACCTTAATTCTGATATTAATCTATCAACTTTATTGATAAATAATACAGGTTTACACATTTCTCCTAAACTCAAACGAATGTTTGTTTCTGTTTGTGTCATGATTCCCTCAAGAGCATCAACAAGAATTACAACACCATCGCTTCCTCGTAAAGCTCTACTTACTTCTCCAGTAAATGAGATATGACCTGGAGTGTCATTAATTTCACACAAATAAGTCTCACCTTCAAATTCGTATGAAAGCATAACAACACTTGTAAAAATTGTAATTCCTCTTTCTTGTTCTTCTTCATCACTATCCATCATGACTTTCTTTCCTGCATCAGCATCTGACATTAAACCAGCTTTTCGCAGAAGATAATCGCTTGTTGTTGTTTTACCATGATCGATATGAGCTGCTATAGTGAAAACTCTACGTAAACTCATTGGGTGATTCTTAATCATATCTCGAATTTCCTCTGGATTCTTTACTCTAACCATCTTAATCAGCTTATTTTGCTATGACGCTAATTCAAAAGGTGGAGTTATAAATCTAATGTTTTTTGTGTTTCTCTCAACATCTTTTCTGAAGTTGCAAAAAGTCTTAAAACTCTTAGGGTAATTTGTATATGTCAAAATGGCTACAGTACGTGCAAATGCTCTAATTGGTCCAAATCTAAAATTTGTAAAAGATGTTCGAATACAAATTGATGATGAAGGGACAATTACTGATATTTCAAATGAGGACAAACCTACAAAGTATATTTTGCCTTCTCCTTATCTATTAATTCCTGGTTTTATTAATGCTCACACTCATGTTGGAGACGCTTTTCTTAAAGATCAAACATTTGGTTTATCACTAGAAGAATCTGTGGGTCCTAAAGGAATGAAACATCGAACTCTTCAATCTGTTTCATTAGAAGATAAAATTGAAAGTATAAAAAATTCATTGGAAATATTGGTAAACAATGGTTTTACTTCGTTTTTCGATTTTAGAGAGGAAGAATTGGAAGGTGTTAAAATGCTAGACCAAGTACTTGAACAATTTCCTCTCAGGGCAATAATTTTGGGGCGTACTTCGAAAC
>JAGLRO010000073.1 GCA_023136245.1 Candidatus Heimdallarchaeota archaeon | reverse complement strand
TACCTGAAGAGTTAGATAAAGAAGTTACACATAGATATAGTATTAATAGCTTTAAACTTCACAGACTCCCACTACCAAAAATAGGAAAAGTAACAGGTTTGGTTGGTCAAAACGGTTCTGGTAAATCTACAGCTCTAAACATATTACAAGGAAATTTTCTACCGAATTTAGGGAGATATGATGATCCTCCTAGTTGGGATGAAATCATTGAAAATTTCAGAGGAACAGAAGTTCAAACATATTTTCAAAAACTTGCAAATAACGAACTCAAAACTGTATTAAAACCTCAAAATGTAGATCGTTTACCTCGTGTTGTTAAAGGAAAAGTTTCAGATTTGGTAGAAAAAACTGATGAAAGAGGTCTAAAAAAAGAAATTAAAACCATATTTTCTTTGGAGAAAGTATGGGATAGAGAAATTTCAAAACTAAGTGGTGGAGAATTACAACGTCTTGCAATTGCAGCTGCCATTGTTCAAGAAGCAGATGTTTACCTTTTTGATGAACCAACATCGTATTTGGATGTTCAAGAAAGAGTCAAGATATCCAAATACATTAATGAAATGAAATCTCCCAACCACACACTAATTGTTGTTGAACATGATTTAGCAATGCTTGATTATTTGAGTGATCTAGTTCATATTTTCTATGGTGAAGCTGGAGTCTATGGAATAGTTAGTCACCCACTTTCTGTAAGGGAAGGGATTAACATATTTCTAGATGGATATATACCTTCAGAAAATATGCGATTCAGAACAGAACCTATTATTTTCAAAAAGGTAAGTATAGAAGATAAATATGTTTCTCATAGGATAGCATTGAGATTTGGAGATATGACAAAGAAATTCGAAGGTTTTGAGCTCTCTTCTAAGGGAGGTGAACTTTACAAGGGTGAAGTTGTAGGGATTTTAGGACCTAACGGTATTGGTAAAACTACATTAGTAAAAATGCTCTCAGGATTACTTGAACCAACTACTATATCCGAACCCTTAGAACTTCTTGTTCAAACCTCTAAAAAGGATGAGGAGGAGCAAGAAACTGTATCTGATATTAATCAAAAGAATGGAAAGTTAGAAGAGAAACTGATAGTTAGTTACAAACCTCAGTATCTTTACACAGAATCAGAACAATCAGTAAAAGAATATTTACGAGAAATCAATCCTGCAATTTTAACAAGTGGATGGCACAAGTCAGAATTAATTGAACCATTAAGATTCTCTAAGTTACTTGAATCAAGTTTACGAGATTTATCTGGGGGAGAATTGCAAAAAGTATCCATTGCTGCTTGCTTAGGAAGAAAAGCTCATTTGTTTCTTCTTGATGAACCTTCAGCATATATTTCATCTGAAGACAGGGTTAATATTGCAAAAGTAATCAAAAGAGTTGTTAGTTATTATGAAATGCCTGCGATTGTTGTTGAGCATGATGTTATGATGCTGAATTTTACTTCAGACAGATTAATTGTTTTTGAAGGTGAATCGGGCATCAAAGGAAAAAGTGGTAGAATTGGATCCTTACAATATGGTATGAATGATTTTCTGCGTAGAATGAATATTACATTTCGTCAAGATCCAAGAACACTTAGACCAAGAGTCAACAAAAGAGATTCTCAATTGGACAAAAAACAAAAAGCAGAAGGAAATTACTTCATGACTGCTTAATCTTCTGTTTGTAAGAATTCAAACCATTCAGGTAGTTCTATTTTGTCTTTTTTGACGCTATCTCCTGGTAAATAGGGTTTTACATCTAATACAGGTGTACCATCAATTGCATCAATTCTATCTATATATAAACGGTTGTTTTCAACTTTTAACAGTTTAACTTTTGTTAAACCAATTGGATTTGGTCTAGCAGGACTACGAGATGAAAAGACTCCTGTTTCAATTGATTTTTCCAACCTAGGGGGAGATGCTATTAGTTGAGATCGATCTTGTGGATTATCTCTCATGGATATCCACCATAAGACAAAAACATGACTGAATTTTTCTATGTGTCTTAATCCAGAAATATATGGATTCAAAATTTCTATGTAACAAGCCTCTTTTTCTATTCTAACTACTCCAATTTGATGAACTCCAAAAGATGACATAATAACCGGTCAAAATTGCTCTATATATCTTTTGAATGTTTCTTTTTGATTGATTTTTCAAAACGTGTTTCCTTTTGCTTAAAGAAATCGTCCAAAGTTCTTTTTTCTTCTCTTTGTTCAACTACTGCCTTATAGAATTCACTCTCAATTTTCATATCTGCTTTTTCCAATACATATTTCGGAATAAACCTTCTGAATTGCTTTATGTTCAACCTCTGTTCAAGAAATTGTGTTTCGTAATACTTCTCCCAAAGAAAATCACCATCATGCAGAAGTATATCATCACTTAAAATCTCCTCAATATTAGTTCCTAAGTGGTCTCGAACTTGTACAATTACTTCTTCATCTGTATTTCCATCAAAAGAAGGGAATTTTGAAATATCATTTCTTTCTGTATCTATGTAGTAATTATCTTGTGTAAAAATAAGTAGTATAAATGAATTAAATCGTCTAGCCAAAGATTTAGCAATCAATGTTCCAGTATTATGTTCAGTTTTACACTTTCCTACTAACAACATTTCTGGAAAGGGTTTTAATCTTGTATACGCGGAAAATAGGTGAATTTCTCGTAAAACAGCATTAGCTCTCTTTTTAACTTTAGCACCAAATTCAGTAAATCCTGTTGTTATTTCATGAGGTCTAGTCTTCAACAATAAGTTAGCTTTTTTTATAAAATCCATGGAAGAATCTTTGTGACAGATTGCTGCTTGTACATACTCTTTAGCGGACATATTACAAATAGAAAACACTATAGACTACCTCTATTTTCTGATTTGAATTGATCTAAAGTTAATTGCTTATTACCACCAAAAATAAGGAATGGAAGTGCTCGTTTAAGAACAACACCTATAGATTTGAGTTGTTCAGCTTTTGATATTTGAACACCCTTTCTTTGTAAACTAACTATTCTTCTCGCAGAAAGTGATCCGATTCCTGGAATTCTCATCAATTTATTATAGTTCGCTGAGTTTACATCGATTGGAAAGTTTTCTTGATCTCTTCTTGCCAATACTACTTTTGGATCCTCTCTTAGAGGGATGTAACCTTTTTCATTGACAACAGTCATTAGCTCTTTTGGTGTATATTTGTATATTCTTCTTAACCAATCAATTTGATATAAACGATGTTCTCTTTTAAAAAATTCACGTGGGAAAGTTTTTTGTTTTTCGTCTAACGGTAAACATGTCGAATAATATTGTCTTTTAAAATCCCAACTGTCAGAATAGAAGTTAAAAACACTTTCAAGTATTTCTTTATCTGTTTCTTCTGCAGCTCCGATGACATATTGAGTTGTGTAGCCAGCAGGTAGAAATCCTTTTCTCTTTAGATCTGGTAACCACTTAGTTACTTTAATTATATCGTTGTTGTAATCTTTTGTAGAGCATATTTCTGAAAAACGAGATTTATTCGGCAACTCAACGTTTATACTAACTCTATCTGCCAATTCAGCTATTCGTTTTAATTTATCCAAATCGATCGAGGGCAATATTTTTGCATGAATATATCCATCAAATTTGTATTTAAAACGTAGAATTCTGAGTGCTTCATGTATAATTTCAGCTTGACATTCAGCACTTTTTTCTACTCCTGAACTTAGGAATAGACCTTCAATATAGTTTCGCAAATAAAATGCAATTGTCAACTTTGCTAATTCTTCTGGCTCGAACGAAGTATATTTTTGTTTGAATTGTTTTTTATTCTTTGATGAATTGATACAATAAGCACAATCATGTATACACTTGTTTGTCATAAGAACCTTCAGTAAGCTTATACATCTCCCATCGGGGAGAAAAGAATGACATACACCTGTAGCAACAGCTCTTCCAATCGAACCTGGAGTATGTGCTCTTGGTGAAGCCGTTGAAGCGCATAAGTCGTACTTTGCTGCTTCCCCCAGAATCCTTAATTTTTCTAGTAAGCCAGGCAATTATTCTCATATATCATAGAGCTCTTGATATAAAAATACAAAAAATCTTCAAAATCATAACTTTTAAAACTTAAACGAGAATCTGAGGATAGCCAACGAGATGTCCAAATGGGAATCGTTAGGTGATTATAATGACAAAAAGCATGTATAGGTATATTGGAGAGTTTTGGAGAAACCGTAATTCTCTTGAGTTTAAAGAACTGATGAGGGCGAGAATTATCCAATGGAGGAGAGAAGGAGCAATTACTCGTGTTGAGAAACCTACAAGACTAGATAGAGCAAGAGCTCTTGGTTATAAAGCAAAGCAAGGTTATGTTATAGTTAGAGCTAGAGTCCGAAGAGGTGGCAGAAGAAAAAAGAGACCAGTCAGAGGAAGAAAGTCAAGAAACCTTGGTGTAAATAAGATTACTCCAAAAAAGAGTATAAAACTAATTGCTGAGGAAAGAGCTGCTCGTAAATATAGTAATTTGGAGGTTTTAAATTCTTACTGGGTAGGTCAAGATGGTCGCCATAAATTCTTTGAAGTGATTCTGATAGATCCACAACACCCTGTTATTGCCAAAGATCCACGTACAAGTTGGGTTTCAATTAAAGAATATCGTGGTGATGACATTTTCTATATTAAGAATCCTGTTCATAGAGGACGTGTTCATAGAGGTTTAACTAGCTCAGGAAGAAAATCCAGAGGGCTTAGAAACAAAGGCATTGGCGCCGAAAAAGTTCGTCCTTCGATAAGAAGCCATGGACGAAGAGGAAATTAGTGATAATTTCCATTCCTTTTTTCAAAGTGAATTAAGATGGATATTGCCGTAGTAAAAATTGAATTAAGCTTCTCAGTTCATGCAACAGAAGATATTGAAAAAAATATGGAAACCATTTCTAAATTAATTCCCCAAAATAATTTTGATCATGCAAATATCAAGCAAGAAAAATTAGAGGGAGGATATGGTAATCCAATTGAATTCTTACAGATTACTTTCACTCGAAAAAAGGAAATGGATAATATAATAGCAAATCTAGCATCAAATCTTGATGTATCGGAGAAAAAGAAACTAAATAGTGAATTTCACGAAAGATTCAACAAAGAAAAAAGTACATTCTTCTTTCGTTTCGCAAAGGAATCTTTATACAAAAACAAATTCCAAATATCCTCATCCACTAATGTAATTAAAGTTGCATTGAAAATGAGATCTTTTGTTAAAAATGTAGATTTTAGGAAATATATGATTGATAGAGGAATCTTGCTTGAAGAGTAAGTAACAAATTGCTCTCAAGAGTTGTTATTTATAGTGAATGGGGGTAGTCAGAAACTTTTTATAAGTCATAGAGTGAAAATTCTCAAGCACAAGAGGAATAAGGATGGATCGCGAAATTCGCTAAAGAACCTTTTTTGAGACATCGTAATAGTGTGCCTTATAGATTTTTAAAGTACTTAACTAGAGTTGATTACCGTGGAAAATAGAGAGAAATTATTTAAAACAGCTAATTCAATGCCCTCATTTATAGATGAAGAAACGAAAATATTGGAATTTTGGGAGAAGAACCAAGTTTTTGATAAAATTCGGAAAATGAATAAAGGAAAGAAGCTTTTTAGATGGTTAGAAGGACCTCCAACAGCTAATGGTCTTCCCCATATAGGACATGCATTAACTCGTGCAATAAAAGATGTTTTTCTAAGGTACAAGGTTATGCATGGTTATGATGTTGTTCCTTGGATAGCAGGATGGGATTGCCATGGTTTACCTGTTGAACTTGAAGTAGAGAAAGAATTAGGAATAACCAAAAAGAGTCAAATAGAAGAATTTGGTTTACGAAATTTCAATGAAGAGTGCAGAAGATCTGTGTTCAAATACGTAAAAGAATGGGAAGAAATGTCTCTTCGAATTGGATTTTGGCTTGACATGGATAATCCATATGTAACAATGGACGAAGATTATATAGAAAGTGTTTGGTGGTCATTAAAAGAAATCCACAAGAAAGATTTGCTTTACTTAGGGTATAAAGTAGTACCCTATTGTCCTCGTTGTGGAACACCCTTATCTTCACATGAAGTTGGACAAGGAATGATGGAAACTACTGATCCTTCAATCCATGCAAAATTCAAATCTTTAGATTTTGAGAATACCTACTATCTTGCTTGGACAACAACACCTTGGACATTAATATCTAATGTTTGTTTAACTGTACATCCTGATGTGGATTATGTTCAAGTAGAGTACAATGGAGAAAAACTCATTTTAGCAGAAAGCATAGCGGAAAAAATATTAGAAGATTACAATGTTTTACAGAGATTCAAGGGTAAGAATCTGGAATATAATCGCTATGAACAACTGTTTCCATTCATTGTACCTAAAGAAGAAGCATTCTATGTAACTCTTGCTAATTATGTAACAACTGAAGAAGGAACAGGAATTGTTCACTCAGCTCCAGCATTTGGAGAAGAAGATGCTGAAACAGGAAAGAAATATGGTCTTCCAGTGATGAATCCTGTTCTAGAAGACGGAAGTTTCTCCGAAGACATAAAAGATTTTGCTGGTTTGTTTGTTAAGAAAGCAGATTCTAAAATTATTCAAAATTTGAAAGATAGAGGATTGCTGTTTAAACAAGGCACCTACAAACACACCTATCCTTTTTGTTACAGATGTGATGGACCTTTACTTTACTATTCTACTGAAACTTGGTTCATCGAAATGTCTAAACTTCGAGATAGATTGGTTGCAAATAACAAAAAAATAAGATGGCAACCAACACATCTAAAAGAAGGACGATTTGGAAATTTCATTGGAGATGTTAGAGATTGGGCTCTTTCACGAAATCGATTTTGGGGAACTCCTTTACCTATTTGGATTTGTGAAAATGATCATAGAACAGTAGTTGGTAGTAGAAAAGAGCTTGAGGAGCTGAATGGCAAAAAACTACCTGAAAACTTTAGTTTACACAGACCGTGGGTTGATGAAATTTCTTTAAAATGCTCTGAATGTAATGAACTAAGTAAACGTGTTCCTTATGTTATTGATTGTTGGTATGATGCAGGTAGTGCTTTTTTTGCACAGTATCATTATCCATTTGAGAACGAGGAATTATTCCACGAACACTTCCCATTTGATTTTATTACTGAAGCAATTGATCAAACAAGAGGATGGTTTTATACTTTGCTTGCTATAAGCACATTACTATTCGATAAACCAGCCTACAAAAGCTGTTTGACAATGGGTCACACGCTTGATGAAAAAGGTAAGAAAATGAGTAAGAGTAAAGGTAATGTTATTTATGCAAATGATGTTATTCCTGAATATGGTGCAGATGTAGTAAGATGGTTTCTTTTCTCTTATCCCACATGGAACAGTGTAAGAGTGGATCCCAATCATATTTATGAAACTATGAAGAAATTCATACTAACACTATGGAATAGTTATAGTTTCTTTGTTTCAAATGCAAATGTAGACCAATTTAATCCAACTGTATTTGATGTTCCATTCAAGGAAAGACCAGAACTAGACAAGTGGTTAGTAAGTGAAATGAATTATTTGGTTAAAGAAGTAAACGAAGCTATGGATAATATGACGGTTCATATAGCAGTTCAATCTTTTGAAAAGTTTGTTTTGGACAAATTCAGTAACTGGTACTTACGTCAATCTAGAAGAAGATTTTGGAAAAATAAGTTAGATCAAGACAAAAAGTCAGCTTATATAACAACCTATGAAGTTTTAGTTAAATTATCAAAAATACTTGCACCGTTCATACCTTTCATTACAGAACAGCTATTTCAAAATCTGGTAAAAAATCTTGATTCTGAAGCTCCATTAAGTGTTCATATGTGTCCTTATCCTGAATTCAACAAAAAACAAGTAAACCAACAATTGTCTGTAGAAATGAATAAGGTATTAGGACTAGTTACAACAGGAAGAAGTATCAGATCAGCAGCTAATATAAAACTGCGACAACCTCTTGCAGAACTTAAGGTGACAACACCTTTCGGAAAGGAGGAATTGATAAAGAAATATGAAGATGTCCTAAAAGAGGAGCTAAATGTAAAGAAAGTGACTCTTGAAGGAAGTTCTGAGGATTTAGTCCACTACGTTATAAAACCAAATTTCAAAGTTTTAGCTCCCAAAGTTAAATCTTCTATAAATGACATAAGAGTATTCTTAGAGAATCTAGAACCAAGTAAAGCTAGCGAATATGTGACTCACTTATCTCAAGATAAAACAATAAAATTGAAAATTAAGGAAGATGAATATGAATTATCATCTGAAGATTTAGATTATAGTATAGAAGTACATGAAGGATTCGCTGGTGAAGAATCTGAAGGATATCTCTTATTATTTAATTTAACAATCACTGAAGAGCTTAAACAAGAAGGATATGTGAGAGACATAATACGAAGGGTACAAACGATGAGAAAAGAGCTTGATCTTGAATATACACAAAGTATATTATTAACAGTCGAATCAGATGATTTTGGTGAAAAAGCAATGGAGAAACATAAGGAATTCATAAAAGAAGAAACACTAAGTAAGGAACTGAAATTTGCTAAACCTAAAATTGGATATGTTAAAGAATGGAAATTTGATGAATATTCAGTGACTATCGGAATTGATTCTCAATAATTCTTCATTGTTTTCCTCTCTATTTCTTTAGAAATTTTGTACTTTCAGTGTAATTCAACACTCATCAAGCAAAAAATAAAAGAATGCACGATTATTTTATCATATGGCGATGATTTAACCGTCCCAGACTGACAAATGATGTTCTCACGACGAAATGAGCCACAAAATTCATACTTAATTCGAATTTGGTTAGCTGCTCTCTATCTCAATTATATAAAATTTTAATTACTATCAGCTTTATTCGAATTTGTGAGTGATGAAGATAATCAAACTCTAGAGATTCTATACCATCAACCAATCACTTAAAGGAGGTTAACGTACTTAACACATTTGAGAACCTCATTTTCTCAGGAGGACAAGAAGGAAGAATTTGTATATGGGATGAGGAGTTTAAGGAAGAAATTGGATGTATTTATGCCCATAATTCAGAGATAACTGATATTCAAAGAATAGCAAATACTCAGTACTTCATATCTTCCTCAAAAGAGTTAGAATTGAAGATATGGTCTTTAGAAAACTTAGAACTTGTCAAAACAATAAAAGCTCATTCTTCAACCATAATAGGTGTAAAACCTTGGAAAAATTATGTTATTAGTGGTGGGAGAGATCACATTCTGAAAAAATGGCAATTTGAGGATAATACTCTTGTTGAGGAGTTGACTATTAGAATTCCTGATATGGAAAGATTCTTCATCTCAGAGGATTTCATCATAGTCTCAAATCATGATGGTTTAATTTCTGTACTTAATGCAGAAGATTTCAAACACATCAATGGAGATGTTTCCATTTTTATTCATAAAAATCAAATAAACAGAAAAGATATCAAGCATCTGAATGAGTATATTTCAGATGATTTGAGAGATGCTATTGAGAAGATAACTAGAGACTATTCTCAAGTCAAATATGAAAGAAAATCATTTACTACAGTAATTTTATCTAAAAGTTAATTTGTCTATTCTTTTGTTTTATATTTTTCAAGAATCAAATCCGCTGTTTCTAGCCAACCAGATCTTAATACCGGGTCTGTGTAGTCTTCTACATAAACAACTCTTTTGATTCCTACATTAATAATTGCCATAGTACAATTGCTACAAGGTCTTGTTGTAGAATACAAAGTTGCTCCTTCAGGACTTATCCCTGCGCTAGCAGCTTGTAATATTGCATTTAATTCCGCATGAACAGCAGGACAAAGTTCATTCTTCTCTCCTGATTTCTCATAGAGTTTTGTACAGTTTTCCTTTGTACAATGCTTTATTCCACGAGGGACACCATTATAACCAGTTGAAACAATTTGGTGTTTCTCATTGACTAGCACTGCTCCAACTTGTCTTCGAATACAAGAAGACCTAGTTTTTGCAATTTCTGCTATTTTAATGAAATATTCATCCCATGAAGGTCGAGAGAGCTGTGTGTCCTCAAAAGAATCATTTTTCCTCATCATTCTAAAATAAGACTCCGGATGTATTTAATCAATATTATGGTTTTACTTTAAATGTTCGAAAGATATGCTTTTGCTTTTTTTATTAGACCACTTATAAATAAAGGAAGGAGAATTACATCATCTTCTTTGATTTTAGTAATAAGAGCAAAAATAGTTAAGAGAGAAGATAAGGATCTGCTACTACAACGAATCAATCCTGTTCCATTTTTCTCATCGAAAGTTTCAAAATAAAGACCTGCTTCAGATGTCCCACTTAATCCAAAGATTGTTTCATATTTTTTCCAAATGGTTGTTTTCAGTTCTGTTAAATTGGGTACAGTTGATTTTACAATAGCTTGAAAAACAATATACCTATCTCTTGTTAAAACCACCATTATGATCCTTCCTTTATACCTTCAAATAAATGTGTATCATGTAATTTTATGACATTCTTTATTACTCTTACTAACTGATTGTGAAAAGTAGAGCTCTTTGTTTTATTATATGGAATTCCCAATAATTGTGTAATGTGCCTTATCTGACTAGAAGTTCGCAATTGGCAGGGGGTGCTTGGTTTTATAGTAAAAATCATTGGAGTATTATTCGAATCTATTCTCTCAACAATTTTTTTTCCGTTTCGAAGAGCTGCACTAAAAACCTTTTCAGTATTTGAGTTTAGAAGAGAACTTAATATTATTTCAAAATTCTTGTCATTTTGTTTCATAAGGGAACAGAGTGCATTATCTACTATAGAACTGTCATCCAGCAAATCAATGGAAATATAATCAATTCTTCGATCCTTTGCTGCCCACTTTAGGAGCTTTTGATTCTTTGATTTCAAGCATATCAGTTCATAATCACTTCTATTAGAGGAAAGAAAGGATTTTAATTCCTCTATGCTCTCTTTTGAAAACGTTTTTCTTGAAACTAACACTACTTTGTTGTAATTATCATGGATTAAAGCTTTCTTGAAACCATCTATAAACTGAGAGAAATCAAAACAATTCTTCCTGAGTTCTTCATAAAGCATTTGTGGAGAAAGAATCGAATATTCTTTATTGTTAAATACTTCTAGGAATTTGTTTCTTTGAGAAATGTTTACATTATCAATTGCCAAAAGAGAAATATGCATCTTATTCGCAATATCACAATAATTCACAATATCCTCATCTTGATAAATTGCTAGATAATTTTCACAGGATAATGAATTATTTTTTTTCGAGAATTTTGTTTTTTGCATTCATTTTCCTCTTTTAGATACAAAATCATATAATGCCAATCTTCAAAAACTTTCTCTCTTTGCAGTAATCTTGATAGAATAATTAATTCTAGAGGTATCATTTTAAACAACATTTTTTCCAATGTAAAGAATTTTAACATCTATAAAGAAAAACGTTAAATAGCTTATTTTTGACATTGTTTAAATCTGAAAGCCAAAAATTAATAAACAGCTTGAAATAACACTTCATCGGCACAGAAAGGAAGTGCAAGTTAATATTAATATTCATATAAAAAACACCCTTCAAGAAAGTAAATGGAGAATCAAGTAACATGAGTTTGTATGAGACAATCTGGAAAAATGAAAAAAATAGAACACTTCTTATTACTTCTATAATAGCAATAACTTGTTTAATTATTTCTATATTATTCGCTAGTATAGATCAAAGAAATGCTCCAAACTGGATTAAGGGACTATATTTTGATCTTAATGAAGATCCGGAATATAAGGTTGGATTAGCAATTATTGAACTTCTTCTTCTCTCTGGGTTTTATTTCTTCTTACTTCTAGCGCTTGCTACTCTAAGTGAAATAAGAGCAAACTTTCCTTCTTGGGGAACCATTTTAATAAGCACAATTATCTCTCTCTTAGTTACATGGTTTATAACTGAAATAAGACCAGCTGGAAGAGGGTTAGGTACAAACTTTACGAATGGAATGCAATGGACAATATTCATTGGTTTAATTGTAGTAGTTATACTTTCAATTGTTTATATATTTTTAACAGAAGAAGCTGAAGAGAAGTAAAAATAGATAAAATTTATTTCAGCTCTTATTAACTTTCTTGACTTGAACTTCCTTCAGAAATAAGCTCTTCTAATGGGCTTTTACCGTTTTTTGATATTTTCATGTTGATCTGATAGGATTCTTCGGAGATTATATTTCCTCTTACAGATTTCTTGATCCTTCTACCCTTTCGTGTCACACGATATCCTATTCCACCACTAAGAAGGTATTTTCTTCTTCCCAATCCGTCAATACTTGCTCTATGAGGAAAACCATCTTTATCACTTCCCCCAGTAATGATAAATTCATATGCAGGCAAACCCACTAAGTTTCCATCAACTTTATCTCCAATTTTGAGTCCAATTAAAGCATTCGCTTGTGCATCGCGCACAATTTTAGTGTGACACTTGCCTTTGTTATCTCCAATATTAAGTTTAAATTCGAGTTGTCTTGCTTTTCGAGACATTTTTTATGCTCCTTAATGATATTCGTAAGGGTTGTGAAACCTATTTCTGTTTATTTATAGCCAAGTACACAGTTTTTAACAGTTTTCATCATTAACAAAAAAAAACATGGTTCAATAATTCAGAAAAATCAGTTAAATTATCAAGAAAAACAAGAATACTATTACTTATTTTTGAGTAAGACAATTCAACCAGATTTAAATATGGGATAGTTAAAATATACTCAGACTAGCATAGGTGCACTCATGGCTCCACGTCCAATTAATCTCTCAACTAGTTCTGAACCTTCTCTTCCCAGATGCCCTGATTGCAATTCAGTTAAACTAACTTTTGATTCTACTAGGGGAGAAGTAAGTTGTGGACATTGTGGTGTAGTAGTGGAGGAGTCATACATTGATCAATCAGCTGAGTGGAGAGCATACTCAAAAGAACAACATGTTAAACGAGCTAGAACAGGAACTCCTAAGAACTTGTTGACATACGACCAATATGGAACTTTAATTGATTACTCCAACAAAGACATATTTGGGAATTCCTTATCCCCTGAAAAAGCAAGCCAGATGTTTCGACTACGGACATTACAAAGGAGAGCAGTCCTTCAATATGGTACTGAGAGGAATCTTTTACGTGCATTAAATGAAATCAAAAGAATTAGCAGTCAATTAAACTTAACCTTGAAAGTTCGTGAAACAGCTGCGATGATTTATAGAAAGATATTGAAAACTGGTTTGGTGAGAGGCAGATCTACAGAAGCGTTAGTTTCTGCAGCGTTGTATTTGTCTTGTAGATTACACAGACAACCTGCTAGTTTACAAGATATAGCAGATAAAACTCGCCTAGATAAGAAAAAACTAGCTAAGAATTTCAGATTACTATTAAAACATTTAGATCTTAAAATGCCTTTAGCAAGTCCTGAGAGTAGTATTGCTAAATTCGCTTCTATCCTTAATTTTTCTCCTAAAGTTTTGAATGATGCACAGAGTATTCTTACTCGAGCAAAATCTGCAAAAATTACTGTAGGCAAAAATCCAAATTCTTTAGCAGCGGCTGCCCTCTATATAGCTGCATTACAGAATAAAACAAAGTGTCCACAAAATGAAATAGCTAAAACTTGTCAAATTACAGAAGTAACTTTAAGGAATAGATATAAAGAATTTATTCGAGTTTTGAAGCTAAAAGTTAATATGTTGTAATTATTGCTTGTGGATTTTATCTAATGTAACTTCCTTAACTTCTGCTATGGATCGTAGAATGCTTTTGATTTCATCTACATCTTTATTTAAATCCTTCTCTTGCAGAAAACCCTCCCAATAGCACCTATTTTCTACTAAACATAAACCAGTACTATAGACCACCTTTGTAGCGAACTCAGAGATTTTTGTCATAATCTTAGCTACAATTTCAGGTGTTAAGGGGAAAATTTGAATACTTAATTTCAAAACATCGGAAGCAACTGGAAAGAAATATATTGCTCTAGCATTCATTGAATAGATACTTAGAATGTTGTTTGTTTGTGAAATATCGGACAAAGCAACTAAAATCTTATCAGCAATTTTGATATTATCAGCAGCTTCGAATATAGAAGAGAATGTTAGTTCATCCATAATGGACACATCAAATTACAGCTGATGGAATTAATCCGCTGTTTTTGTATGTGCACTATAACATTATAGAATTTAAATTCTTTCCTTGAGATACATTATATGAAAATATAACCAAAATATCGAAAGAGACTAATAAATAATAGTGAAATAATCATTATAATGGATATATTCTTCGTAACTCATAACGAATTCAAATACATGGAAGCTAAACAAATTGCACAAGAATATGATATATCTGTTGAATGGTTTAATTTGGAATATCAAGAAATTCAAGAAAACAATCTAACAGCAATAGCAAATACAAGTTGCTTGCAAATCTTAAGAGATAATGAGAATCTAGTAGATAAGAATTTCTTCCTTGAAGATGCAGGATTATTTGTAGAATCATTAAATGGGTTTCCTGGTCCATATTCATCCTATGTACTACATACCATTGGAAATGATGGGATTCTTCAACTTATGAAGAAGGAAGAAAATCGATATGCTTATTTCAAATCTGTTGTAGCTTATCATTCAGGTGGTAAAATTCATAATTTTCAAGGGATAACTGATGGTACTATTATTCATGAAATCAAAGGTGACAAGGGATTTGGTTTTGATCCCATATTTCGACCATTAGAGAGCGAATTTACTTTTGCAGAGATGACACTTAAAACCAAGAATTTATATTCCCACCGTCAAAAGTCACTCCGAGAAATGTTCAATTCATTAACCACCTTTGCTAATAAATGAATATTTGGTGTATAAAATGGCAAGAATGCATGCAAGAACAAAAGGCAAAGCAAGCTCAACAAGACCTTATAGAAGTAAACCACCTGAATGGCTGTCTCAGGATAAGAAGTTTATCGTAAAAAAGATTGAAGAGTTAAGAAGACAAGGTCAATCATCTGCTATGATTGGTATTATACTTAGAGATCAATATGGAATAACTGGTGTCAGAGAAGTTTTAGGTAAAAAGATGAAAGATATAGTTAATGAATTAAATCTTAATCCAAAGTATCCTGAAGATTTAGTTAATTTGGTTAGTAAAGCATATAACCTAAGAAGGCACTTGGAAGATAATAGGAAGGATCTTCATAGTAAAAGGGGATTGCAATTAATAGAATCAAAAATACGTCGACTCGTTAAATTCTATAAGAAACAAGGAGTCTTTCCTACAGATTGGAAGTATGACCCGAAAACTGCAGGACTTTTGCTTTAAATACGATATTTTTTTATCTTTCAATGTACATTTTAATTTGTAACTTGTGAATGCATATGGATTCTATCGAAATTCCAATTGAGAATATACGCTTAATAAAAGCAAAAGCAAAAGAGATTCTGAATCTTATAGTTGAAGCAAAGAATAATGTTGTGATAGTTTCCTTGGGAAATCCAGATAATCTTTGTGCAACCGGGATTTTAATGAAATCATTTCAGCAATTAAGTATTGGTTCCCATGCGATTATTGCAGAAAGTGGAAAGAATCTAAATAAAAGATTAAGAAATTTTGAATATACTTCACTCTTCTTCATTGGATTTCAAATTAATGATATTCCAAAACCAATCATAGAAGATAAAGATGCAAGAATCGTTTTCATAAATCATGAGATTATATTTAAAGAAGAGAATGATAATTTAATCGATAGAATTCACACCTTGACTTTGAATCAATTTGATCTACCAGTCAGTGCAATATCAAATTCGGGTTTAGCTTATTATATTGCTGAAGGATTTGATGAAGAATATCAAAAATTCGCTGGATTAGCAATAATTGGAGCATTAAATAAGAAGCAGGTAAACCCCAAAAATCAGGAATTGATAGGTTTGAATTCAATGATTTTAGATGAAGGGAAACGAGAAGGATACCTATCTGAAACCAAAGGAACCAGAATTCCAGGCAGAGAAAACCAACCAATCCATCTTGCTCTCAAGTATTCAATAAATCCTTATTTCCCTGGATTAACTGGAAATGAAAGTGCTTGTACATCTTTTGTATCTCGTCTTGGAATTCGAATGGAAAATCAAGAAGGGATTAAGAGAACAATAGCCTCCCTATCAAAGGAAGAAACAAAGAAACTCAACGATGAATTAATATCCCTGTTGATGGAAAATAAAAACCAATCACTTGTTGATATTTACAAATTAATTGGTCCTATATACATTCTCAATAAAGAAATTGAAAAAAGTCAAACTAGGAATGCTGAAGAGTTTCTATGGTTACTAGATGGTGCATGTCAATTAAAGAAATGTAGTTTGGCCTTATCTGTAATACTAGGAGACAGAAAGAATCTATATGATCAATTATTGAGAGAGTTAAGTAATTATCATGGAAAAGCATCTCAAATAATTGAAGAAATTACTAACAATCCAGAAATTATTGAAAACAAAACTTATTTTAGAGTGATCGATGGTAGTGAAATTTTTGATTCAGAAACAGCCTCATTAGTTATTAATGCTCTTATAGAAAGCAGTATAATTCCAGTTGATTTACCATTGTTTGTAACAGTAAAAGAAGGAAAATCTAAATTCCTATATGTTTATGAATCTCCCTTGAATGTAAAAAAAGGATTCTTAATCTATCATTCTGCCTTGGATCTAGAAAACCAAGATATAGTAGATGATATCCAAGGAAATGAGAAATTTTTCAGAATGAATATTGATGAAGATAAATTCGATATAATTATAGATAGTTTAGAAAAGTCTCTTATTTATCATCATGAAGGAAATAGAGAGGAAGAAGAAGAATAAAGACGAAGTTCAATCTTTAACTAGATAAATGATAATTGGAGAAAAATTTATGACTTTGTTTTCAACACAAATTGCTGTCACTGTTGAATGCGCGAGTGAAGAACTTGCATCAATAATTGTCAAGTCATTAGAACCTGAAAATAAGATGATGGAAGAACCAACAGAAATTAGAACAATTCATGAAGGTAAGAAAGTTAAAATTAGCATAGCTTCATCCATGGGTATTTCTTCACTTAGATACACTTTAGATGATATACTATACACAATTTCTGTAATCGAAAAAATTTATCAAGCAACAAAGAATAAATGATCTAATTTGTTAATATCTGTTGATTATCGGTTGGTAAATTTAATACCAAAAGAAAAAATTAAGGAAAATGGTTTGCTATTATTCAGGAATTTTGAAGAGAGTTATTAAACATAATCTTTAAAATCAAATGAAAGAAGAAGATGAACAACGCATAGAGGTTAAATGATTGTCATCTCGAAGACCTACCCGCAAAAGCAAGGGAAAGAAAGTAGTAGATAAATGGAAAGAGAAATCTTGGTATGAAGTTCAAGCGCCAGCTTATATAGTTGAAAAATCTCTCGGTGATACTCCTGCAAGTGAACCAGAACAACTTTATGGTCGAATAATTGAAATGGCAAAACTTGGAGTTGCAGAAGACATATATTATGATATAAATCTGAAAATAAGATTTAGAATCACTAAGGTAGAAGGTAATATTTGTAGAACAGAATTTGTGGGGCATGAAGTCGCAAAAGAGCAAATACGATCACAAATTAGAAGAAATCGTTCAAAAATAGAAGCTATCCAGAATGTTACAACTAAGGATAAAGCTAGATTAAGAGTTTATTCTATTATAATTACTCCCAGGAGATGTGGAACAAGTACTCAGAAAGTGTTAAGAAAAACAATAGTTGATATCATAAGAGCAACATGTAGAAACCAATCATTTGTTGAATTTGCACAAAATATGGTTAATGGTTCAATTGCTTCAGAAATCAAGAAAGCAGTAGGGAAAATTTATCCTTTTGTTTTGGTAGATGTACGAAAAAGCAAAGTTATAACTTTACCAGAAGGGAAAGCAGCAACAGTTGCTCCATAAACTCTTTTTTCTCATCCTTTGAATAGAAGATTAATACAAGAAATCATTATTTTGTAGCTGAAATGATTCTTATAACATCATTATTTTGTAGCTCATAATCTGCTCCAACCCTCCTACTTGAAGGAGCTAATTGTCCGTGTATGAAATTCTTTGCAAAATCTGTATGGATTTTTGCAGCAAATTCTAAAGCTGTTGTACCTTTCTGGATGAGAAAAGCATCAGGAAGAACATTTCCATCTTTGTCAGTTAATTTTGTAAGATCTTCTACTGGATATGCGACAATCATATCTAGAAGTTCGAAAACAACAAAGGATAAAATATCTTGAACTCCAGTTGAACCATGTTTTTGCAATAAATCTGAATTTATCTTTGCTAGAAGATCCTTTTTACTCTCATTGATTTGCTCTGCGTTGATTATTTCAAAATTTCCTTCACCTGGTGAATAGAAAATCGTTTTAATCTTCTCTTCATTTCTGAGAAAAACTTCTGCTAGAGCAGAAGCAGGAAATACTACTGAATCGAGTTTATCTTTCAATTTCAAATAATTTTCATGAGCTTTGGGTTGATCTATTTTATTTGCAACAATTACTATTGGTTTTGCTTTTTGTCTTATCATTGTTACTAAAGGGAGTAGATTATCATCCCATGTTGTAGGATCATCATTAATAATACCTATTTCACGAATAGACTCTTCAATTGTGAATTTTTTTATTGCAAGTCCAGTCAATTTTTCGGATAGAAGATTAGAGAATCTCAACTTTTCAGCTGAAGCTTTTTTCTTCATCATTTCATAATCTCGCTGAATTATCTCATGAATCCAAGCATCGATTTCTTTTTCTAGAAATTTGACATCGTCCATTGGATCCCAACTTCCCTTTTCAACAGGATTACCTTCTGCATCTAGAGAACCACTAGCATCCACTACATGGAGGAGAACATCTGCTTGTCTTAAATCATCTAGAAATTTATTCCCTAAACCTCTTCCTTCTGAGGCTCCAGGTACTAAACCTGCTACATCCAAGAATTGAACAGGTAAAAAGCGTACACCATCTTTGCAAAGAGAGTTCTTTGGATTATCAATTACATCAAGATTCTTGCAAACGCATGGACTTCTAACATATGCAGTACCACGATTTGGATCTACTGTTGTAAATGGATAATCACCAACCTTCGCATCAACCATTGTGAGAGCATTAAGAAAAGTACTTTTTCCACTACTTGGTTTTCCTACAATTCCAATTAACATCATAAATCGCTACGATTATAAGAATAAAGGTTTTTTGTATTTTCAGTTAGTTTTGAACAATACTGAACTGTGGCTAAACTCAAACTTTTTGAAGACACAAAGTTTTTTTGAATTATGGAGAGAAAAAAGAAGCGTTCAGACGAAGTTGACGAGGATAAGAACGAATTTCAAGAATACTTTCCTGCACTTTCCAAGGAGATTTCAGAAGGAGGCGAAGAAATAGAGGAGAAGGAAATGAGAACGTCACTTGGTTCAAAAAGCATCCGTAGATATAAGGGGTATATACCTGGTGTAATAGATTATATTTGTCGTTGTAAAACAGAAGAGGAAGCTTTGGAAATTATCAATTATATGCTAGATAACGGGGATATTTCAGAAGAATATGCTGAAAATCTTAAAGCACAACTAAAAGAAAAAGGTTTAAAATTCTTTGGAGAGCACAGAGCTCCTGGTTTTTATGAGAGAGCTTAATAAAAAAAATATTCAGAAAGGGATTATTGTTCCTCTTTCTTATATGCAATTTTTCCATCAATGAAAGTCATTTTATTCTCTGCATAGAAATTTTTGAGCGGATGATCAGTCCAAATCACTAAATCAGCATCTTTTCCTTCTTTAAGACTTCCTAGTCTATTAGCAACACCTATCATTTCTGCAGCATTTATTGTAATTGATTTTAAGGCTTCATTGACAGGAAGACCCTCTTTTATTGCCATACAGGGTAGAACAGAGAAGTATCTAAGCCTTGTAAAAGAATCGCTTTGAATAGATATTTTGACACCAGCCTTCCATAACTTTGCTGGAGTCTCGAAAGTTATATTTCTTAGTTCCACTTTTTCGAAACCAACTAGTGATGGACCGACAGAAACAGGGATGTTTTTCTTGGCTATGTAATCTGCAA
This sequence comes from Candidatus Heimdallarchaeota archaeon, assembly GCA_023136245.1. GTDB lineage: Archaea > Asgardarchaeota > Heimdallarchaeia > Heimdallarchaeales > Heimdallarchaeaceae > UBA460. The sequence continues at coordinate 580 of JAGLRO010000073.1, read as the reverse complement.
CTTTATGACCTTCTGTAGCATGAACAAGCATCATATTTATACCAAATTCCTCTGTAAGTCGAATTGCAGTTATAATATCATTTTTCTGATGGCAATGAAAATTCAAAGGTATCTCTTTTTTCAAGACTTTTAACAAAATCTCTTTCTTAAGGTCTCTCTCAGGTTCTGAGGGAATTTTATCAATCACATCCTTCTCTTCTGCTTGCTTTTGTTTTAGTTCGTATTCTTCCCACTTTTTTCCATAATTTTGAGCTTCAACAAATGCTTGTCGAAAAACAGCTGCTGTCCCCATCCTAGTAGAAGGTAATTTTTTATCAGTTCCATAAACTCTCTTTGGGTTTTCTCCAAGAGCTGCTTTCATAGACGAAGGTGTTTTTACAATAAGATCGTCAATAATATTACTTTCGCAATAAGTTTTGATTACAGTGTCTGTTCCTCCAATGACATTTCCACTCCCAGGACCAGTTTGTATTGTTGTTACTCCCCCTATTCTAGCCTCTACTAAGCCTGGGTCTTCTGGGTTTATTGCATCTATTGCTCTAACATGGGCTGTGTTTGGATCTGTCATTTCATTCCCATC
>JAGLRO010000072.1 GCA_023136245.1 Candidatus Heimdallarchaeota archaeon | reverse complement strand
TAGAAGCTAGTCAATATACCAAGGATAAAACAAACCTTGATTTTCAGAGAATAACTTTGGAGCAACAATTGCAACCTTGGGACATGAAGACAGAAGAAGTTGAAGGTGAATTCTTTCGATTAGAAAGCAAAAAAAGAGAAATAGAGGACCAATTATTTATTGAACAAAAGGGTATAGAGAAATTAGAATCTGATATTGAGGAAATCCAAATAGAAATTATAGATATGGAAACTAAATTTCAAGAACAGCAAGAAGCTGTACTTGACAAGAGGAAGGGGCTTAATCAACTTGCATCATCCCTTCAAAATTTCACTTCAAAAAAAGAGAAAATTATCAAACATATTGATGTTCTGACTTATGAATATGAAGAATTAAAGATCCAGAGTATACATTTTGTTAGTCTAGCTCAAGAAAAAGGTTTACCTCCTGAACAGATTAGGAAGAATAAAGACGAAATTTTCTCAGAGTTCAATCAGCTTAAAGGACAGCTTGATCTTCTAGAGATAACTACAGAAATTACGCCTGAAAGCTTAGAAAGCCATGAATTTCTTGTGAGGAGTTTAAAGAAAGAAGCTGAAGAAAATGAAATTCATCTAAATAATTTGAAAAAAGATCTCGAGAAAAGAATAACTGAATGGGAAGGAGGATTATTCGAAATAGTAAATCATCTGAATAAAATGTTGAATTTGCTTCTAGGAGAAATATTTGAAAACATATCCATTAGAATAGAAAACTATAATGATGAAAGATCAGCAGGATTGATAATAGAAGCTGAAACTAAAGGTGACAAGAGACAATATAGACAGCTTTCTGGCGGAGAAAAAACACTTCTTGCTCAAGCACTAATTCTATCTCTCCATATGATTAATCATTCTCCGATACATGCAATAGATGAGTTTACTCAGAAACTAGATAAGAAAAATAGAGCTATAGCTTTTTCAATGGCACTGACAACATATAGACTAGCAAAAGAAAATAGATTAGTAATACCTCAGTTTATTCTCATTACTCCAATGCTTGATGATGTGGAATTATCAAAAGAATTTTCTCATAAAATATTGATAGAAAGCAAGGTTCTAGAATCAAGGGTGACTACATGACAGATCCAAACGTTACTGAAGAAGAAGTATTGAATGAAGATCACGTTTCTTCAAAAATTGCTGTTGAAGAGTCTATGGAATGGTCAGAGCTAATTTTTCAGACATTGTTTGAGCTGGAGAAAAAATACTCCAGATCTATTAAGAAGAAAGAAGTTGTTAACGTAAAAGAAGCGGAAGATGATAGATCGAAGGTGTCGAATGCTTATCTCTATCTTAAGAATCAAAAAGAGAATCTTATCGATTCTGCATTATATGAAGAATTCATTGATATGAGTGAATTAAGAGAAATCAGTTACTTGGAACAAATACTTTATCCAGAAAAAAGACTAGAAGATTTCGCAAGAAATATTGCGAAAATGTGTAGAGCTGTATTTTATACTGCAAGTAAGAATAAAATAAATATAAAAAACGTTTCAGAAATTTTTACGAAGGATATTATTGATTTACAGTCAGAGGAGCAATTAGTAAAATTTATCATGAAATATCAATCTTTTATTACTCCATTAAAAAACATACACTTGAGTAAGGGTGATATTATGAAAATCGAATCAGAAATAATCTCGAAATTAAGAAATAAGAAAATTAAGAAAGATGATTTAGAAAGCATTTTATCAACAGCTGAAGCAGAATTCCTGTCAAAAATGATTAGTGAAAAGAGAATTCAAGTAATTCAAGAGGGAGATGAATTAGTGTTTACTCTTTTAGATGAAGAAAAATTAGAAGAAGGCATTTCCAGTTCTGTTCTACTATCACCTAAGAAAAAAGAACAAGAAAGTGAAAAAACATGGAAGAAACTCATCAGAAGGATGATACCAATTCAGAACAGGAATCAGAAGTAATTCTCCCTCCTTCTATATCAGATGGGGAAAAAGGAATCTTGTTTAAAGAATTAACAACAATATTATCTCGAAAATGGGAAAAAGAAAAAACAATTGTTTTTGGAAGTTCTGAATTAGATTTACTACTTGCTACAGGATTTGATATTAGAACTTTGAGAGATGTAATTGAAGAGTACAAGAACTTTGTTCAAATTTTAGGATTAGAAGTAATTGAATTTATTTTCAATGAGGAAAGATGGTATTGTTTAAAAACAAATTACTATGCCCCCTCAGAATTGCAACAATCAGAATTAATAGTTCTAGGAATTGTCGTTGGGTTCATAGAAGAGGATAAAACCAAACCAATAACAACAGAAAGAATAAAAGAAAAATTAGTTGTTATGGGAAAGATGAAAGAATATCTTGTTGATACAAGTCTTCGAAAACTATCAAGATTTGGCTATTTGCAGAGAATACAAAATGAGTGGTCATATAACTACAGGACATTAATTGAATTCGGAGAAGAAGAGAGGAAGAAGATAGCTGAGGAGTTTAGAAGAATTTGAAAGAAACCGAAATCATGCAATGTTACATACGTTGTGCTTTCTGCAATAGTATGAATACCTTAAAGGAAGCAGCACTAGATGGATGGGAAATGTGTAGAGGATGTCAGCTTGTTTTTTGTACCAACTGTAAAAAAGAAAACGAAGAAGAAAAAATGTGCCCTGGATCAGTGTATACAACGAAACATAAACAAATGTTGGGATTATTACCTGTTGAACAAATAATAGATATAGCTAAGGATATTCAAAGAGATCCAAAAGAAGGAAAATATATTTCGAAAATATTCTTTGAAGATGAAAGAAAGAAAATTAGGCTACTCGAAGGAAAAGAAAAAAAAGAAGATAATTTCGGTTTAAGTATTATTAGATTTCGTGAAGAGCAATGGAGAAAATTTGGAACAGTTCTTGTAAAACGAAAAGACGGAAAATTCATTACATGGGGACAATTAGATTGAGAAAAAAAAGAAAAGATGAAGAATAAAAATCTCTAAATTTTCTTGCGTTTTTTGATGTAGATAATGCTTCCAATAACTAGTAAAGATCCAATGGAAATCCAAAGACTAAAGGATGCTTTAACAGTTACAATGTAATCCAGTTCTAATGTATTTCCAAAAACATCTGTAAGAGTAAAATGAAAAGTATCTTTTCCTTTACCAACAATTGAGGAGTCTAAATTGTACCAAACAACACTTCTTGAACTGGAAGCAGATGCGTTAACTACATTTTCACCGAAAGCTAAAGTAGCAGTTTGAAAAGGACTCCACTCAAGAATTGATAATGAAATATTAAAGATACCAGATATTTTGGTATTATCTGTTATTGATTCATATCCATCCATTTTTTCTGTTTTGTAGGTTGCATCATAAAATGATGGGATATCATCTTCAGTAAAATCCCAGAAAGGTATTCCAGTATCTGCATCACCAATATAAGCTGGAGAGAGAGTAGAAAGATCTACACCCATTGAAGCGAGAATTGTTGGAGCTACATCTCGTTGATTAGCTGGAACACCAAGATTATGACGTACAGATGAATTACTAATAGCAAAGATTGTTTTTGTAATCTTTTCTTTTGCACCAGGCCAAGGATCACTATCATGACTTCTAAAAAACATCCCATGATCAGCACCAACTACTACCAGAGTTTCATCCAGAACTCCAGCACTTTCTAAAGCATCAAGAATTTTACCCATTGCTTGGTCACATGCTACTAGAGATTGCATGTATTCAGGAAGAACATCACCATAACCAAAATTTGACTCACCATAACCGTGTCCTGCTTGATCTGGTTCAGTTAGATGCATTCGTAGATAGAATCTTTCACTTGAAACGTTATTAATAAAATCAACAGCTCTATCTGCAAGATAATCAGCTTTAAGCAATGGATTAGGATACAATCCCCATTCTTCGTTAAATGGAAATAGAACTGCAGAAGCTGTTTCAGGATCACCAGGAATCCAAGTCAAATTGGATGAATCAAACCAATAGTCAACATCAACACCGATTTTTATCTTATCAAAAGTTGAATCTGTGTTATTGCTCACTTCTTGTGCGATGTAAGGGCTATTGATTTCACGGAATTCCCAAGATAAAATGAATCCGCTTTTAATACTACTATCTGAAGCCTTTAATCTCTCTGTAATTGAATATCCATCTGGAATTGACAATTTTGCAGATCCTCCTCCAAACATGTTTCTGTCTATACCATGTATAGCTGGTCCATAACCACTTTCCATTGTAGCTAATCCTGGATCAGTACTAGTTTTATGAGAAGTAACTCTCACTATTTGCATATAACCACTATCTGCTACTCGTTTTGTGTTTACAAGTGTTCCATTTTCAGTTAAAGCTTTAATCCAATATCCAGATGCACCATCCCATGTAACAAAAACTACATTTTCGAAGTGTGGTATATCGGATTTGATATATTGCTTGGTTTCTTTTGCTTCCAAGCTTAAGCCTTCGGAAGTTATACTAAAACCGAAAAAGACACTAATAACAAACATGAGTAAAATTATTGATGTTGTTTTCTTTCTCATATAATCACTTTGTACATAATAAGGTTGATTTGGTTTTTATGTGTTACTTATTGAATTTTACCATACGACAAATATTAATTTTTTACACACTGAACGTTTGTTTAAATTTCTTTAACTAACTTGTGAAATTTCTTAACAGTGCAAAAAGTTTATAGTCTGTTTTCTTTGTTGGTTATTAGATATTAATTTGATATCGAATAAAAAGGTTGAAGATAAAATGAAAATAAAAAAAATAGCAATTTTAATTCTTTTTGTTTCAATTCTGACTATCGGATCAACAACTGTTCTAACACCGAGAGCTTATGATAATGATACAATACCTGATGTTCAGACTCCAAAAGCTCAAACACTAACAATTGTTACTCGACATGATACAACCATTCAGACTAAGTTTCGAACAGAGTTCCTTGCATCACAAATTGCACAAGATTTAGGGATAGCTGGAATGAACTTCTATTCTGCAACAACAGATGAAGGGTGGAAAACACTTCTAGAAGATCCAGCTATAGGTGTAGATTTGGCTTGGGGTGGAGGACCTGCATTATTCTACACAATGAATAAATGGGGATTATTGAAACCTATTGATAATACTACACTAATAGATTTCATAAATGCAAAATGTCCTGATATTATAGCAGGTGCAGAAATGAAAGTCAATGATTCTAGCGGTAACCTAATATATGTAGCAAATGCCATCTCCTCTTTCGGTTTTACAGTAAACCACGATTTCCTTGATCAATATGCTCTTCCTGTTCCAACTACTTGGGAAGAATTAGCTTCTCCAACATATTACATTAACCCATCAGTAAAAGCAATTAGCATGGGAGATCCTCCCTTAACAACTTCCAACACAAAAATCTATCACATCATATTACAAGCATTTGGATGGGAAGAAGGTTGGAGTATTTTGACAAGAATGGCTGGTAATGCAGGTATATATCCTGGATCAGTAGATACTCGAGCAGCAGCTGTAGGCGGAGAAGTAGGAATTGCAATGACAATTGACTTCTATGGTACAATCGCTAAAAGGGAGAATCCAAGTACTGAATATATAATACCAGAAGGTCAATCTATTGTAAATGGTGATCCAATTGCATTAGGTGTTAACTGTGATAATCTAGCAGCAGCAGAAGGATTCCTTCAATATCTATTCTCAGAGGAAGGTCAAACTGTTTGGATGCATGAAGGATTAGATCGTCTACCTGTAAACGTTGAAGCATTTAAGACTCCCTATGGATTAACAAGAACTGATATATACACTTTATATAATGAGACTTTAGTCAATGAAGGAATAGAATTCAATGAAACACAAGCAGCTGAATATCTAGATACAACAATATATTATTTCCATCAAACACTTGTTAAACCACATGCTTCATTGAGAACTACTTGGGGTGAAATGGTTGCTCAATTAGGAGATGGTATTATTAATGAAACATATTTTGCTGATTTAGTTGAAGAACTGGGTGCAGTTAATATGACAGAAGCAGAAGCTCTGGCATGGAATGAGCAATACCAGGAAGATGATGATTTCAGCGCAGAAAAGGATTCAGAATGGAAATCTTTCGCAGTAGCTAAATACAAAGCGATACTTGCTAAAATCAAACCAGAAGATACATCATTCCAACTAACGCCAGTATTAGTTTCAACAATACTAGTCGCAGCAATGACCATTTTCTTTAGAAGAAGACGAAAATAATCTTTTTTTCTTTTTTCTTTTTAATTTTTACAATTAGGCTAGTTATATATGGAGAAAAGTTTGATATTATTGTCTGATTTTATAAAACTAGGGAGAAAATTCAAAAAGCATTAAAGAATATAGTTCTCGTCAACAGATATTGGAAGATTGAAAATGTCAGATTCCAAAGCAAAAAAGAATAATAAAAGTAAGAAAGTTAAGCAAAAGAGATCAATTGTAGATTTCTTATACACAAAATTATTGCGGGATCCATCAACAAACGTAATCATTGTAATTGTAGCATTTGTGTTTATTATCTGGATGGTTGTACCTCTAATACTGGTGTTTTCTGGTGCAATATATGTTCCTGGAGACGAACCTCTTAATTATTACTTTAGAGATTCTTTAACAGCTGGACAGATAGGAAATAATACCAAATTTTACAGTTTCATTGTTCCAAATGATACAGCGAGAGTAAAAGTAGTCCTTCAATTACCACAAAAAGCAGATTTCGACATATCTCTTTGGGATGATAGTCATACGAGGACCGGTGGAAGGATGCTAGATTTAACATCAGGAGATATCAATACAACAGAAGAAGTAAATATACCTAACAGCAATTACAACGGAATTACAAAGAAACTCGAAACGATTATAGTTGAACCTCCAGCTACTATTGGAAATTGGAGTGTTGCTTGTTATGCAATTAGTGGAGAGGGAAACTTCGAAATAACTGTCAATATAAAATCAACTAGTACAGGACGTTTTTCATTCCAAGCTATAGCTAATGTTTTTACTGGTTCTGATTTCTTCAATATTAAAGGAGATGAAAACACTCAACTTCACACAAGAAATGTAGTTGAATGGGGTGGTCCATCTTTTTCTGTAGTTGTATCTGAAAATATTGCCTATATTGCAGAGAGGAGTGATGGTATAGAAATTTTAGATATGTCAGACCCAAGCTCAATAGAAGAAATAAGTCAATTCTATGATGAGGAAGGACTTGCTAGTTTTTATGACCTTACAATAGATGATAATTTGCTTTATGCAGCTTCTGGCCAAACAGGTCTATCAATCTTCAATATATCTGACATACAGTCCGAATTCAGCTTAATAGCCAATTTAAGAGGATTTTCAAATATATCAACTTACAAAACAAAATTCGTTAGAATCGTTAATGATTTAGCGTTTCTTGATAGAAATGATAGAGGTTTCTCTATAATTGATATATCAGATCCTTTAGCTCCTGTAATTATATCTAATGTTACAATGGATACAAATTCAGAGAACATAGCGATTAAAGACGATTATGTATATGTTGTTGGATATGGTACAGGAATAGAAGTATTTGATATTAGTGACATTAACGTACCAATATTAGTGGCATCATATGAACCTGAAATTTCGGGACTTGGCGATTTAAGAACTCATGATATAAAAATAGTTGATAATTTAGCTTACATAGCTATGGACGATGGATTGGGCGTTTACAATATTACTGATCCTTTCAATGTTGAATTTGTCAATTCAACGATAGGGTTTACTGCAAGAAAAGTAGAAGTTGATGGGAATCTTGCATATGTAGTAATGGAGAAAACTGTATCAGGATTAAGAAATTTCGGATTATCAGTTGTTAATATGGAAGATTTCGACGATATGGTAATTATAGGAGAATACTTATCTATTCTTTTCAAAACAGAAGATGTATTTTTAGATTTACCAAACAATCGAATATATATTGCTCAATTCAAGGGTGGAACAAACATACTTGATTCCTCTGTTATTAATAATATTGTTTCATTAGGTATTTATGAAGATACCTTGGAAATTGTCGTGCACACATTGAGCGGAGTTAATAGAGGAGTTGTATTTAACACTATTATCCTTGGAATAGCAACAACTGTATTTTCGATTCTTCTTGGAACAGCTTTAGCTTTTATTTTGGCAAGATTTGAATTCCCAGGGAAGAGACTCTTCAGTGTATTAGCACTTGCTCCTCTAATTATACCTCCATTTATTTCAGGTATGGGTTTCAGATTATTATTGGGACCAGAAGGATTTCTTAACAACCTATTCTTAGTACCTGTTTTTCAGACTAAATTAATACTTACAGGATTTGTTGCGATTTGTTATGTACAAACTTCACACTTCTATGCATTAGTGTATTTGAATGCCTTCTCCTCTTTTATTAATATAGATCCGAGTATGGAAGAACAAGCAGAAAACTTAGGGGCAGGAAGTTTAAGATTATTCACTACAGTAACACTTCCACTCGCTATGCCTGGTATTGGAGCAGGATCTATCCTAGTCTTGATTCTTTCTATGGAGGATGTAGGAACACCAATTATATTCGCAGGTATGGGTGATAATGAAGCAAAGAATTATCTTACATATTATGTCTTTGAAAATATTCAGAGAGCTGGTCAAGTTCAAGTGGATCCTATTACGATGGTTCTAGGATCTTTGTTGCTTATAATAGCCCTAATAGGCTTCTTTATGATTAGACGATATGTTTCTCTCAGAAAATATGCAATGATTTCAAAAGGTAGAGCTGGAAGCTATAGGTTGTCAAAAGCAAAATGGAAATTACTTTATATTTATCCATTTTTAATTATATTATTTATACTGTCTCTGCTAGTTCATATCGGTGTATTCCTAATGTCAATTATGGAAACACTAGGCCCTAGGACGGCAAAAGATATAAAATTCACATTTGCTTTCTACTCTGCGATATTTTCTCCAAAATCAGAACTAGCGCAATTATATAATGTTACTCCTTACATAGTAAATACAGTATTGTATAGTGTAGCTGCAACGATAGTTATTGTTATACTAGGTTCATTGGCTGCATATGTGATTAGCCGTAAAGAGTTCAGAGGTAAAGGGATATTAGATGCTCTTGTCACAATACCGATTGCTATACCTGGTATTGCACTTGCGATTGGTTATTACAGAACATTCAATTGGAGTGGAATAGCTTCAAGTAATCCAACACGAATTAATCTTTTCCTAGCGAATGCTACAGAAAAACTACATCTGGATCCATTCGTGGGTATCGCATTTGTGCTTCTGATAATAAGTTATACGATAAGAAAATTCCCATTCACGGTAAGATCAGCTTTTGCAGGCTTGCAACAAATGGATGTGGTGTTGGAAGAAGCTTCATTTAATCTAGGAGCAGGAAGAGTGAAAACTTTCGGAAAGATAACCATTCCTCTCATCTCTCTAAATGTGTTTGCAGGTTCATTGGTTTCATTCCTTTACTGTTTATCTGAAGTATCTACAACAATATTCCTAATATTCCAAGCAGAAGCTGGAACAATTACTTGGTTTATGGCATGGAACCCACTACGATTCCAGATTTTCTGTGCACTGGGTGTTCTATTAATGTTTTTACAAATACTCAGCTTATTTGTGACTAATGTTATTCTAGGCTCCCGTGCAGAGGCAATAACAGGGATCTAAATCTCTGTTTATTTTTTTCTTTTTCTCATTTTTATTGAAAATGAATTTTTCTCTGTTCGTAACCTAATTTTTCACCATTTTCATTTTGAAAAATTAATTCGATTAATGTTTTTCCCAAGAAATTTGTTGCTGGAATCTCAACCATTTTTGGTTCATGGGAATTTGCTTCAAGCCTCATTGGGTAAAGATGATTTGTATAAATCCCTCCTCTCACGAAGGAAATTCGTAATGTTCCTGTGACATGATAATCATTACGGTTGTAAAGATGAACAGGGATACTGAAAGGTTTATGCACAGGTGCTGTCTCTGGAGCTGTTGATCTTATCTCAATGATATTGCCTTGTTTCTCCAGATCCAAACTTGGTAAAGAGAATTTCCAAGAAATATTCTCAAACAGAGTTCCTTTCGCTTTTACTACAGTTTCAGATGGTGTTTGTGAAATTTGTCCAACTATTCTACTCTTATCACAAACTGCTTCTTTGTGTGTATGCAAAGATATTTTTCTATTACTCATGTCATCATAACGATACCTGATTTCTCTAATATGTGAGTCACCAAGGGTGTTTCCACGTTGTAGAATTATACAACTTGGGCTCCTAAAGAGATAACGAGTATCATGTTGTAGGGTGGGATCAATTGGAAACCAGATACCATTTGCGAAAAATTCAGCTTGTGAATGATATTGCCATCCTTCCAATTCGTTATGGATGATGCTTGTTGTTAATCTTGCAGGAATATTAGCTGCTCTGCATAAACTTACAAAGAGAGTGGAAAATTCAGTACAATCTCCATAACGATTTTCTATCGCATAAGCTGCTCCATAGTCTCCGTTCAAAGGAGTGTAATCTATATTATTCCTAACAAATTTAAGAAAGGCTAGTACCTGACTAAGTGGTGAATCAGAACGAAATCTATTAGCTATTTTAACGATTGTTTCGTGATTTGATTCCAAGAATGGTTCTGGTTTAATGTACTCTGAATATGCTTCTTGATACAATTGTTCTATTTTTTCTTCTTCGCTTTTGATTCTAGTTATATCATATGCAACTATTCTAGTGATTATTGTTGCTCGATAAGCAAGAGTGATTCTCTCTTTAGGATTAATTTGGTGGAAATAGAACCTAACCCATCTGTTTCCTTCTTTGTCAGTAATTAATTTCGAAGGTTGAAAATTACAGCTCACATTTGTAACCTGTTGAATAGGAGAAATATTAGGTGGAACCATCACATCAATTACGAAATTATTTAGTGGTTTGTCGTTTGGATTTTCGATTTTCATTCCATAAAAAAGAAACCAACGATATAGTAGTTGATGTTGAGTTTTTATGTTAATCTTATCTCTCCTCTTAATGTCACCATCAATTTGGAGAACATATGTTCCAGAAAATAAATCAGGGGTTATTGGAAATGTGTAGATACTTCGCATACCAGTATCATCAAGGTTAACTTGATTTGAATCAACTATAGTTCCTATAGGTGATATTAAGAGAATGTGAAGTTTAGTCATTTTTTTAGCTTGAACAAAGGGGAGTTTTTCTTCTTTACCAGAAATCAAGATACTATCACCTACTTCAGCGATAGTTTCTGATGTTATTTGTCTAGCTTTATTTTGTCTTACATGAAAAACTTCTATCATATTCAAACCACTAAAATGTAGTTAATTGAATCAAGCAAATTAATGATTCAAGCTTCTCTGTATTCAATAGGTAAAAGTTAAATTATAAATATACGTAATATTGTCGGAATGCTACCCTATCTCGGATGAAAAACATCAATTCTTTTGATAAAAAACATATTCATTCCAATTATTAAAATGATTATTTATTTTTGATATGGTAAGAAAAGGTGTTTTAGAACTGATTCTGGAATGACTCTCTAACCTTCCTTCCTTTAATAGGAAAGACTTAAAAACTCCTAGTTGAAATATTAAGTGCACAATATTGTGCGGTGAAATGAATGAAAAGAAAATACATTCTAAGTTTAATTCTAATCGTGGGAATGATTGCTGGTATGGCCACTTCTACACAAGCATATACAACCACCATTACAACAACTGGAGCAAAAATTGCTTTCGACATTTATCATGGTGGATATCATACAACAGCAGCTGATCTTGATCCTATAATTGGTAATCTAACTGCAGCTGGTAACACCGTTCTTCTAATTAATGAAACATGGGAATTACCAGATGATGTAGATGCTCTATTCTTAACACAAAGTGATGATCCATTCACAGCTGCTGAAAAAGCAGATGTTAAAGCTTGGTTAGAGCTTGACAATAAATTACTTGTAGCATCCGGTGATTCAGATTATGGTGGTTACTTCGACGAATCAAATATAAATGATCTTCTAGCTTACATTGGTACTATACTAAGATTAGACTCAACCTCTATTGCTGATGTTGTTTACAATGATGATGCTGATTATCGTGTTGCAGCAGCTGTATTCGGTGAAGGTGACAGACCAGGAACTGGTCATATTGCTGGAAACCTTACTGATGGTATGCTTGCTGGTTTGATTCTACATGGACCATGCTCATTGTTAGCATTTGATGGAACTTACTACAAAGATCTTAGAGGTTCAACCTTCCCAACAATTGTCGAAGTAGTTATGTGGTACAGTGAAAATGCAACCTCATCTGATAGTGATGTCACTGCTGGTGATACAGATGTTTATTCGACAGATAATCAAACCTTGTATGAACATGGAGATTATCCTGCTATTGCATGGGAAAACCTAAGACACACACTTGTTAATGGAACAAACAGCGCTATAGTACTTGCTGGTGAAGCATTCTATACATATTACAAGAACATGTATGGTCAAACAACTGAAAGCGGTGTCTACAATGGTGGAACACACTATGGTCAAATGTTTACCAATAACATGATAAACTATCTAATCAATCCTGTTGCGGATACATCATTCCAGTATGCATTTGCAATACTCCCACTAGCTATAATTGGAGCAATCTACGTGCTCATGAAAAGAAGAAAATAAACTTTTTTCTTTTTTCTTTTTATTTTTTTATTTCATAATTTTACTATGAGTTATAGTAATTTCTCCAAATATTGAAAATTATATATAGTAAGAGTTAACTTTGCAATAAGATATCAGTTTAAAGGCTAAGAATATGGAATGTATTTGGGGTTATACTTCATCAGAAATCCTTCCTTCAGATAAGGAGTTAGGAAGCGATATTAAAGAAGCTAAACAGCTTTTTTCTGCGATTTTATTTTCAAGTGGGATAGTAGGTTCTTGTGTCAGAATCAATAAAATCTCAGGTAGTCCTAAAGTGGATCTGATTTTAGTAATTGATGATGAAATTATACTAACAAAGAGCTTCTCACCTAAGAAGGAAGGAGATTATAAGTTTGAGATGAGAGAGCTATCTATACCGAAGACTAAGATTGAGGTTTTGATTACAGTAGAAGACGGTATCATCTACTTGCCAATTTCAGCTATAGGTACAGGCATGGGTTATCAGAAAACAGATAATGAATTTTTACCAACAAATCATTTTGGTTTGGGGATTATTATTCCTTAGAATAACATGCTTTCTTCATCGTTAGCAATGTTATGTCATATCCTAGATCTTTATAGAATTTTACACCTGCATCATTTTTGATATGAACAAAAAGAGATAATTCATTAGAAGTATTTTTCATTGCAAAATCATTCTCAAATCGCTCCATAAGAGCTGTCCCGATTCCCCTTCTTCTATAGTGTTCTTTTACAGCAACATCCGATATATGTGCTACTGTTCGTTTCTTGAAAAATCCTGTATATTTTTTGAGATAACCATAAAGAAAACCTATCATTTCATCTTGCTCTGTTGCTATTAATAGTACCTGGGTTGAGTCATTTAGTGCATTTGTTAGAATCAGCTCAAAATTTTTAGCTCCATCTTTATCAAGAGTAAAATCATCATCTAGTTCAGCATGAAAGATTATGGTTTCTATCCACAATTCAATTATTTCCTTTAAATCCTCTTTTCTAGCAGTTCGAATAATAAATGTATTAGGTTTTTCTTCTGGATTCATTTTTCTCACATAGCTTAATTAGAAATTATACTATCAAATACAAAAAAATATTGTATAATCTAAAGTTATTTGATAATCTTTTTATGGGATGAAGAAATAAATAAGATATCAATACATATTGCACATACGTATTGTGACTTTGAAAGGTGAGAAATCAGTGCTAATTACTGAAAACGATAGAACCGCTGTTCCCATTCAACGAGATTTTTCTAGTATTTTACAATTCAAAGAAAAGAAATCAATTACTGATTTAGATTTAAGAAATAAGAAAGTACTTGTAAGGGTTGATTTCAACGTCCCCTTGGATGAGTATGGCAATATCACTGATTCAAGAAGAATAAGAATGACGCTACCTACAATACATTACCTTCTTAATGAGAATTGCAAAATAATTCTTCTCTCTCATTTAGGAAGACCTGATGGAAAAATCAAAGATGCTTTTAGAACAGATCCTATTTATAAAAGGCTGAAAGAATATCTTCCATTTGTAAATGTCGATAAAGCTGATGATTGTGTTGGCCCTGAAGTAGAGCGAATGGTATCAAAAATGAAAAGGGGTGAAATCTTAGTTTTAGAAAATCCTCGTTTTCATCCAAATGAAAAGAAGTGTGATCCCGAGTTCTCAAAACAGCTATCTGATTTAGCAGATGTTTACGTTACTGACGCTTTTGCTACTGCTCATAGAAGACATGCTTCTACATATGGAGTATGTCCGTTTTTCAAGGAAAAGGGTTATGGATTTCTAATGGAGAAGGAATTAAAATTTCTGTCGAATTGCCTTAACAAACCAAAACGTCCTTTCACGATTATTCTTGGTGGTAAGAAAGTAAATGACAAACTTGATGTCATTAAGTATTTATTAGGTTTAGCAGATGCTGTTTTAATTGGTGGAGGAATGGCTTATACTTTTCTATTAGCAATGGGGTACAACATAGGAAAGTCAATTAGAGATTTATCCAAACTCGACAATATTCGTGATTATTTGGAGACAGCACGAAGTTACAACACCAAAATTTTTCTCCCTAGAGACGTTGTTGTTTGTGATGAACTTGATTATCCATCAGAAATTAAGAATGTCCCGATAACAGAAATTAGGGATAATCATGTTGGAGTAGACATAGGGGAAGAAACTATAGAATACTATAAGAAAGTATTAAGCAAATCATCCCAAGTTGTTTGGCAAGGACCTTTAGGTGTTTTTGAGAGAAAAGAGTTTGAAAATGGTACAAAGGAAATTGCTCGCCATCTCATCGAAAATGAAATCTATACCGTTATTGGGGGTGGAGATTCAGCTGCTGCATTTGAGAAATTTGGATTTCAAGATGATGTATCTTTTATCTCAACAGGTGGTGGTGCGAGTTTAGAAATTATGAAAGGAACATTACTGCCTGCAATTGCATGTTTAACCGATAAGTAGTGATTAAACTAAAGATCCTATCAAGAAACAAATTAACGAGATGACTGAACCTCCAATTATACTGAATAAATTAACAATGTCATTTTGCATCCATTTTTTACCAGAATGGTACTTTGTTTTCTTTTGGCAATGTATGCTCTTCTCAGTAATTTTTCCACACATTACACACTTATTCATCTTCTGAATAGTACATGCAAAAACACTATCAAGATATGCACCAAATATTCCACCTATGGTTGCATAAATGATGAGAAGCCAGAACGGAATTGGCATCACTTCACTTGTTAGAATGTCAATTCGTGCGACACCAAAACCAATTGAACCAATGATTGCTGCTCCAGTTATTGATGCAAGAATTCCAAGTATTGATATAGCACCTGGAGTTCCTTTTTCAACCTTAATCCACGGTTTTGTTGATAATCGGGGTTTTAACCTAGATAGAGAACCTATTTCTGTCCCAAATGTATCCCCTAAGCTAACTGCTATAGCTCCCGCTGCCATCACTGTAATAATAGGATGTCTTATTAAAACTATAAGAAATGCAAGGAACGCTGGTACAATACTATTCACCATAGCTTGAATGCTATCTCTAGCTGTTCCTCCTTTCTCAAATTCTTGAATCACTATACTTTTCTTATTTCTTCCCACAAAAGTGAACAGAGTACCTAAAATAACAAATGCAAAATACATTACACCCCATGTCCAAGATCCAAGACCAAGTATAATTATTCCAAAATAAAAACCAGCTAATGCTCCATCCCAAGTTAATGCCTTGAATAAAATTCCAAGAACTGCTAGAACCAGTCCAACTGCTAATCCTGTTATAATTGGTGCTAAAGAAAGAAATGAATTAAGTTCAGCTAAATGATCTGTTTGAAAAATGCTATATAACATGAATAATGCTAATGCATTCACAGCAGGTACAGCGATATTATCGAATCCCTTTGGTGTGATTGCTTCTACTATAGCAGTAATGAAACCAGTAAAGAGACCGATATATATAGAAACAACTAGGGTTTGGTGTAAAATTAAGCAGCTAATGGTTACAGCTCCAAATGTCGCAAATGCTGCAGACCAACTGCCTAGAAGTGTCTTTGTTCCTCCAAAAATCGTATATGGCTTATCGTTTCCATATTTAGAACCAACAACTGCACTAATACCATCTCCCCATACAAGTGGCATAAAAGAACCAACCATTATAACATTAAATTGATGCTCGGGATTTCCTTCTCGGAAAAAAATTGCAACTAACGCTGTAAGTGAAATAGCATAGAAAACAGTTCCAAATTTATGTCCTTCTCCTACTCCTTTTAGTTGAAATTTCTTAACAGGTGATCCAGGACTAGTGAAATATGTGAAAGGAATAAAAAACACAGGTCCAATTAGAGCAATCCATACACTTGAAAAAATGAATGGAAAGAATAATACAACATTTCCTACTGCAAGGTGCACAATCTTTCTTGATGTACTTCCTGAAACTTTCTCTTTCCTTCTCAAGATTTCAGCTGTAGCTAAAACTGAAAGAACGAAAACAAATAAGCATCCTAGCCCAATAAAATCTAAAGTTTCAAATGTAGGTGGAAATTCATAAGACATATTTGTAAGTCTCCAAATTATTATTCACATTTACTGAAATATGCTTAATAGGTTAGAAAAACTGGTTGAATTTAAAATCTATTGCTCGCTAGATATATCGTTTTGATTTTTAGCAGATTTACCATTTTCTTCTCTTTGTCTCATTCCATCGCATCGTGGGAGATAAAACTGCTCACAGTTACGACATACGTTTTCATTCCTTTTATCCCTAAGTCGGGAGAAATAAAATCGACTTGAGAAGTAAATGGAAAACGTTATGATAATAACTGATATTGCACCATAGTTTAATCCTTCTACAAGTCTAACAACAGAGAGCACAATAGATAGGAGAGAACTTATCAGCGCAACTCCAAGGAGTAATCGAGAGATATCTTTTATGATTCTTGGTGGATTAAAAATAATACTAATAGGAGTAAAAATGTAAAGAACATTCGTTGTAGCAAATGCGACCCAAAAATTAATTTGAAGAACGAACACAGCAATTGGTGCCAAGATTATACCAATTAATACACCACTGTACATGTTTACACAACCTCTGCAAATTCTTAAACCTTTAATCATGTAAACATGATCATCAAAGTGACTACATATGGGATGATGAGCTAGTCGATAAGGATATCGTAACCATTTTTCCTTAGTTGTAAGATTCTTCGTTTTAGACATCTGTTTCCACATTAAAATATTCAATAATTTAGCAAATCTATTAAATAAATACTCTTCTATCTGTCCTCCAGAACTATTGTATTTGCGATGTAATCTCCAATTCTTCTTCCATCACTAGTAAAAAGAGGAATAAAAATATCTATCCATCCAAAAAGGTAGAGGAATATATTTCTAATGAATGCTTGACCTGCAGATATGGGTAATCCAGTATCATAATTAACTACTTTTAGTTTTAGAAATGCTTTCCCAAAAGATTTTCCAGTTTCAGGAATGATATCTCTTAAAAGCCACAAGGGAAAAATTATGCTATGTAAAATGCCATCTATAAGTAGTGCAATACACCTATCTACATACCTAGCTTTTAGTCTATGATATTCACTTTTTTGGATTCCTGAGGTGGTGTGCATGGAATGAACTGAGGTATAGGGTTCAGTTGTGTTAGTTCCGTAATCTTGTTGTTTTTGTTGACTGGGTGATGGTGGCTGACCTACTTTGCCTAAGGCTTTTCCGCAATTAAGGCAAAATCTATCTCCTTGAGCTGTTGGTGAACCACAGTTTGGACAGAAATATTTTGGTTTTGACATTTGTTAGCACCTTTAATTTCTTACTTTGAAATGAGTGATTAATTATTTAAAAATATGTGAATAATATGTTGATTAATCTTCTGTAAGAAACAAAAAGAAGTAAATCAAGCTTTCAGTATCTTCTTATAAAACTTCATTAATTCTTTACCAACAACTGGGTGATCATAGTTTTTCAAAGCATGCTTTTGGGAATTAAATACCATCTGTTGACTCGTTTCTTTGTTTTTTGTTATTTTGTAAATCTTAGCTACAAGAATCTCTTCTTTCTCAAGTGGATATAACCAACCACTACCTGGTGGTAACATCTCATTCATTGGAGGTTTATCCACTGCAACAACTGGGAGTCCTGCCGCCATAGCTTCAATTAATGGAGTGCCCAAGGATCCTTCTCGAGCTGGATATAATAGAATGTCACTAGTATGATATGCAAGTAATAACTCTTCATCGTTGATGTATCCAGTCAAGCTAACTGAATCTTCGATATTCAAATCAACTATTTTTTCTTTAATTTTAGGTAGAAGAGGTCCTTCACCAATTATGAGAAAAAGAGTATCTTTTTGTTTCTTAAGTATCTTAGGAAAATAGTCAATTACTTCATATTGATTCTTTCTTGGAATGTAAGGTCCCTGCAGTAATACAATTGTTTTCCTCTGGTTTAAATCATACTTATCTCTAAAGTTCTCCATATCTTCCAATTTTGGTATTTGTGAGAATCTTTTACAGTTCAGTGAGTTGGGAAGTATATGTAACTTTTCTTGAATATCATTAGGTAATCTTCTGATTTTCTCCAGTAAAGAAAATGAGTTTGTAACTACCTTGTCACTATAGTCTACCACTTTTCTAAGTAATCGGTGATAAGGTCGTTTTACAAACATTCGGGATTTTATCGTTCCTGTTGTTACAGCACCATGAACTGAAATAATAAGTGGAATATCAATCTGTTTCTTCTTCTTAGCTTTCGCAAAAGAGTAAGCAGAAACTTCTGTAGAATGTATTAGGTTGAAATCAACTTCTTTACTTGTTTCTTGAAATACCTTATAGGCTTGTTTTGAAAAAATTCTATGGTTTCTAGCATAGAAATTTGTTTGTGTACTGTACATACCTCTTGCAGAAATTAGAGGAGGTAACTTATGTAGGTGTATGTTTTCCCTTTCCAAAAGAATGCTGTCTTTTTGAGGATCTGAAGTAGTTGCTATATGAAGTTCAACATTATAATTAGCTAATGAATGAACTAATGAATATGAATAGCGACGAAGACCAGCCATTGGTCCAGTAAAGGGAGGTCCTATCTCTATCGTAGGTATGAAGATAGAGAAATCCATATGTAAAAATC